>DATIPJ010000299.1:0-4172 GCA_035472155.1 Kofleriaceae bacterium | reverse complement strand
GCATCAGCTCCACGCCTGCCACGCGCGCATCGCCGCGGGGTACGCCTCGGACAGCCAGCGCTCGAACCGGGGCCCGCGCTCCTCGGGGAGCTCGCCGGGAAAGCACAGCAGCATCGGCGCGCGCTCGGTCATCACCACGGGCGCCTCGCCCACCAGTCGCAGCACCATGCCCAGGCCGCCGCACGCACCGCGACCGAGCTCGCCGGCGACGAGCTCGAGCCGCAGCGGCCACGGCGCCGCGACCGGGATCGCGACCACGAGCATCTGGCCGCGCGGCGACAGCGAGCGCCCGGCCTGCAGCGCCCACGCCGCGATCTCGAGTCGCCGGTCGACCGGCGGATCGGCGTCGAGCTGGATGTCGCGGCCGAGCGAGAACCCGAGCGGATCGAGCCCGCGCGCCGAGAGCTGCACGAGGAACGTCGCCGCGAGCCTGGCGAACGCGGCGAAATCGGCGACCGTCTCGTGCGGCGCACGGGCACGCATGTCCTCGATCGCCGCCCGCTGGCGCGACAGCGAGGCCGGATCCCCCGCCACCGTCGGCGCCGGCAGGGGTGGCGGCACATGCTCCATCCAGGCACAGGCATCGTCGAGCTGGCGATCGAGCAACGCGGTCACCAGCCCGGGCATGTCATTGGCGCGCTGCAGCGCAGGATCCGATGCCTCGAGCCGGCGCTGCAGCCCGGGCAGGCTCGCGAGCTCGCGCACGCGCTGCACCAGGAGGACCGCAAAGTCGCCGCCGTGGCGCGGGGCGAGCCAGCTCCACAGCACCGCGCTCACCGCAACCGGGTGTGCTGCCGCGTGCGCCAGCACCCCGGGCACGCGATCGAAGACATGGTCGGCCTGCGGCGCTGGCAGTTTGCGGCGCTTCGCGAGATCGGCCGCGAGCGCTCGAAGCCGCGCCGGCTCGATGGGGCCGATCTGCAGCCCGGTCCTCGTGGCGCGATCGAGCGGCAGCTGCTCCTCGTGCGCCTCCATCGCCCTGCGCTGGCTCTCGGTCAGCCGCTCTCGCGCGCCGGCCAAGAGGCCGCGCAGGCGCTCGGTCGCGATCGGCTCTGCGATGCGCGTGAACAGATCCTTCACATCCAATGCGACAGCCCTCTCACGCATTGATCGAGGCGCACGGCGAGCCAGCGCCCGAACCGGAGGTCCGCCTGGGCGTCGTCCTCGGTCGCCGGCGCGATCGCGAAGCTCGAGATCGCCTCGCCGTGCGCTGCGCTGCCGAGCGCCCCGCCCTCGCCCACCGAGGCACCGGCCATCGCGACGAGCCACGCCACGCCACCGGCGACCACCGGCGCGATCGCGAGATCGAGCGCCACACGCAGTGCCGCCACGTCGCCACGCGCGCGGGTCGACCCCTGCGCGCTGCAGCCCCAGTGGGCGAGCAGCGGCTCCGGTGTGCACGGCACGCGATAGCCGCGCCGCATGAGCCGTGCGATCACCGCGCCGCGCGCTCCGGGGGTCGCGAGCGGGTCGCGCACGAGCGCGCCATCGAGCGGTGCGCCGACCGCCTCGCGCCAGCCGGCGTCGACCGCCGCCACCCAGCGCTCCGCCCGCGCGCGTGTCGCGGCATCCCACGTCGCGCGCGCACCGCCCGCTGCCAGGAGCGCCGCCGCGAGCGACTGCTGGACGATGGCCTGGAACGCCAGCGTGAGCGGCCCGAGCTCGGGCGTGTGCGTGGCGTGCGCGATGCCGTCGACATACGCCCCGTTGCGCAGCGCGACCGTCAGCACCAGCGGCGGCAGGTGCGCGCGCAGCAGCTCGAGCGAGCCCAGCAAGCGCGACGTGCCGCCGTTTCCGTCGCCGAACGCGTGGAGCGCGCTGAGCGCCTGCACCACCCACGCGGCGCGCACGAACGGGTTGTCCGGCAGCGCCTCGAGCGTGTCGGCGAGCCGCTCCACCTCGACCGCCGCGCGCCGCCCATCCATGAACACCGTGCGCGCGCCACCGCGGTGCAACACGTACACCTCGTGCGAGCGCAGCGCGCTCGCCGCCAGCTGTCGGTGTGATTGATCGCGCTCGACCCCGGCGCGCATCGTGGTCACATGCGCGTGCGCGCGGAGCAGCGTCGGTCGATCGAGCCGCCGCCGGAGCCACGAGGCGATCTCGTCGCCGCCGAGCAGGAGCGCATCGCACACGCGCGCGCGCAGCCGCGGATCGCCGGGGTCGTGCCACCACGCGTGGCACGCCGATGACCACGCGGCCGTGCATCCGAGCTCGGGCTGCGATGACAGCGCCGTCCACTCGGCGCGCACTTGCTCCGCGGACAGCGGCTCGGGCACCCGCAGGGTCTCTCCGGCGCCACCGCGAGGAGCCAGTCCGCGTCCGCGCACCCCGATCATCTCAGCAGGGCGGCGACGACTTCACGAAGCTCATCGCCTGCGTCGGGCCGACCTGCGTGGCGTTCTTCACCAGCTTCCAGGTCACGCTGCCGCCATCCTGGTTCGCGGAGCTGGTCATCGTGAGTCCGCTCAGCGCGGTCGCCGGTACGCACGAGTTCACGCCGAGCACGGCCACCCCGTTCTTGAGCGTGGGCGTGACGGTCACCGTCGTGCCGATCGTCTGCGTCGTGGTCATGAAGACGATCGACGAGCCATTGCCGATAGAGACCACGCAGATCGAGTACTCCGAGTTCGTGTTGTCGGCATCGCTCAGCGAGATCACCGGGTTCGCAGCGATCGGAACGTTGGCCTGGTGGCAGGCCGACGCCCGCCACGTGATCGACGGCGGGTCGTCGACCGGCGTCACGGTGTAGTTCGAGACGTTGGCCGTCGTCGGCGACGGATTGAATCCGCCGTCGCCGTCCTGCACGCGCCACGAGAACGATGCCGTCGTGTTCTGGCCGACCTTGAGCTGCGCGTCGTCGGCACCGCTGTCGACGAACCGGACGTTGCCGGCGGCGAGGTCCTGATCGGTGAACGTCGCGTTCGCCGACAGCGGCATGAACGCGCCCGGAGGCACCTTCTTCTCGATCGTTCCGTGCGTCGCCGACACGAACGTGAACACCAGCGGCCCATCGTTCTCTGCATCGGTCACCAGGAGCCGCGACATCGGCAGGGCGTCGGTCGCGCCCTCGGCGAGCGTGGTGAGCGGGTTATTGACGATCACCGGCAGGTCATTGATCGGCGTGACCGTGATCGAGAATGTCGCGACGCCATTCGAGGGGACCGTGTTCGAGCCGTCCGACAGCGTCCAGGTGAACGAGTCGGTCGGGCTCTCGCCGCCGTTCTGGCGGTATGCGACCCGTCCCGCGGTGACATCGGCCTGCGTGAACGTCGAGCCGATGGTCAGCGTCGTCCCGTCGAGCTCGACCGTGCCGCTCGTCGGCAGCGCGCGCAGCGTGTAGACCAGGTTGCCCTCCGTCGTGTCCGTATCGCTGCTGACGAGGTGCGTCGCGAGCGACAGCACACCGTTCTCATCCAGCGTGCCGCTCGACGTGGTGTTGACCGGCACCTCGGACGCGGGCGCCGGTGGCGCGTCCACGTCGGGTGCGGTGACCCCGCCGCAAGCAGCTGTGTGAAGGACCAGAGTGGAGGCGAGTGCTGTCCGAAGTCTCGGAAAATTCATGCTTCCCACCATAGTCCGTCACCGCGACGGGCCCGGTCAAGATGAACCGCGCGATCCACCAGAGTCTGCAGATTCCTCTGATCTACATTCGGTGTCAGCTCAGCATTACGTGAGGACGAGTCCACTGCTGTGTGCGAAATCGCCCGCTGGCGTTCCGACGCTCGGTCAGACACCGACGAAATGCCCTGAGAGCCCGCCCGCGCGCTGGCCATCTTCGTGCACGGCAGTCCGACCATGAAGCGCCTCATGCTTGCGTTGCTCGCGACGGCATGTGGGAGCGCCGCCGATTCGCCGGCGGTCACACCCCGGCCGCTGGTGTTCGAGCGCTGGTCGCCCGCCCAGCCGTCGAGCTACGACGTGCTCGTCGCCGCCAGCGACTCGATCGTGTTGATGTCGAACCGGATCTCGCGCGATGGCGGCGCCACCTGGGCGCCGGTCGACCCACGCGTCGGACAGCTCGGACGCGTGGAGATCGATGGAACGACCGCGCTGCTGTATTCCACGGAGCTCGGCCTCGTGCGCTGGGACCTCGCCACCGACGCGATCACCGCGATCGGCGGCGCTCCCGGATTCGCCGCCGAGCGGACGTGGCGCCGCGCTCCCGCCAC
>DATIPJ010000298.1:0-2007 GCA_035472155.1 Kofleriaceae bacterium | reverse complement strand
GTAGACGTCCGGCAGCGCCGGATCAACGCTACTTCACGACGAAGGTCGTCGAGGTCGCGCCGATGTTGCCTGCAGAATCCGCCGCGCGAACCGCCAGCGTATGCGTGCCGCGCGCCAGACCGCTAGGGAGCTCTATCCGGAGGTCCTCGCTCAGGTCGTCGAACAATCCGTCGGCAGATGCACCGAGTTGCCAGGGTCCATCATCGACGGAGAACGCCATCTCCGCGATCGTGCTGAGGCCATCTGTCGCACGCGCCTGCGCCCGCGGATAGCTGACCGTCAGAGCATCGATGACCGGACGCGTATTGTCGATCACGAACATCGTGGTGGTCTGACTCGAGGTCAGTGCGCGGTCCGGCGAGTTGGCCGCGGAGTCGGATGCCGTGACGCGCACTCGGTACCAGCCGTCCGGATATGTTTCGGTGTTCCACTCCCAGGTTGTCGCGGTCAGCGGCGGCTTGCCGGTCTGGATCGGGCGCCAGTTGGCCTCGCCGTCGCGGCGCGCCTCGAGCACGTACGTGGTGTCGTCGCCGTCTGGGTTCTCGATCTTCCACTTGACGCGCAGGATCGGGCTGCGCGGCTTGGCCGCGGAATCCTTGAGGGTCGGCAGCGATTCCTTGGTCGCGATCTCGATGGTGACGTCCTGCACCGCGGTCGGCTGGTTCTGCGGCACGTAGTAGCTCGACACCCGGCGCACGCGCGCGGTGTCATCCTCGAGCGAGATCCGGAACTGCATGTAGCGGCCCTGCGGGCTCGAGACCTTGCCTCCCTCGTTGCCGCCGCCGAGCTTGCCGACCTGTGCCGGGGCCTGCCATTCGCTCCACCCGACCCCGGGCTTGGCGGTGTTGCCGGTGCGGGTGTCGACCTTCACCTTGCCGACCGACGTCCAGGTCAGCTTGCCGAACCGCGACACCGCCTTGGTGTCGAGCACATCGCTGACGTATCGCGCCTGCGAGGCGCGCCCGGTGGAGCGATATGCGGCGGCGGCATCGTCGGTCGTGAACGACAACAGGCTCTTGTCGAACCACAGCTGGGAGACCACGCGCTCGTCGACATCGAACGCGGTGGCGACCGAGTCGTCGCCGTCGACCATGTAGATCCGACCCTTGTCGGCGGCGCCGGCGTAGACCGCGCCCTCGGGGCTGACCGCGAGCGCCGTGAAGTACGTCTGGGTCAGCGCATGGAGCTGCTCGAGGCGGCCGTCCTTGCTGATGCGGAACAGCGCGCCCTTGCCCTTCTTGGCGCCCTTGCGGCCCAGGTCGGTGACGGGGACCGGGTCCTTGTCGGCGCCGGGCTTGCTGCCGACCTCGGGCGCCTTGGCGGCCTGGCCCTTCGCCGCGTTCGGCTTCTCGGCGGCCTCGACCTGGGTCGGGGTCTTGGCGGTCGCCGGCGGCTGCTCGGCGAGGTCATTGGCCGCGGCGACCACGCCATCGCGGAACGGCACGAGCGAGCTGACCTCGTTGCCGGCGAAGTCTGCCATCGCGCGCGCCTTGGCGGTCTTCGGATCGAAGCGGAACACCAGCGCGCGGTCGCTGGTGCCCAGCCACAGCGCGCCGTCGCTGGTCACCGTGAGCGCCGTGATGCGCTTGTCGTCGGTGTCGAACACTTCCTTGGCGGCGCCGCCGGTGACCGCGAACAGCTTGCCCGACGGGCCGGTGCCCGCGTACACGGTGTTGCCGATCGACGCGAGCGACCACACGGTCTCGACGTCCTTGTCCTTGCCCAGCGCCGCGGTCGGCGTCGCCTTGCCAGCCGCGACGTCGATCTTCCACAGCTTGTTGCCCGGCATCGCGCCGGCCCACACGCTGCCGTCGGCGGTCTGGGTCAGCGAGACGACCGCGATCGCGCCGGGGATCGCGACCAGCTTCTTCGACGTGTCGCCCTGCAACCGGAAGATCGCGCCGCCGGCGTCGGAGCCGAGCAGCACGCTGCCGTCGCTGAGGCGGAGCGAGCTCCACACCGCGTCGCCTTCGAGCGCGGTGCGCTTGGTATCCCAGCCCGGCTTGA
>DATIPJ010000297.1:0-7852 GCA_035472155.1 Kofleriaceae bacterium | reverse complement strand
GCTCGAACAGCAGGTCCGCGAGCAGCCGCCACATTGCGGCGTCGCCTTCGCCTCGCAGCAGGGCCGCGATCCACGCGAAGGCGTGACAGCGGATCGCCGCCTCCATCGCCGATACCCAGTTGATGCCGACACCGACCGGGTTGCTTCGCCGCCACGATCGCAGCTCGCGGATCAAGCGATCGCGAAATCGCGGGTCGCGGGTCGCGGCATGCGCACGCGCGAGCGTGACCCAGCCGTGGCCGCGGTTGAGCTCCCACGTGGTGCGCGGGTCGAAGTCGCCCGGCGCAGCCGCGACGACGCGCCCGGCGTCGAGCACCGGCCAGAAGCCGCGCGCGCGGGGTTCGAAGTGCCACGGCTCGTCGGGGAGCGCGACCTCGCCCAGGCCCAGGACCACCTGGCGACCGGCGAGGTAGGCCTCGGCGGCGGCGCGGGTCTCGGGCGCGAGCGCCGCCCGCGCGGTGGCCTCGGAGAACATGAACGCAGCGGGCCCGCGCCAGCGCTCCACTCGCGCGCGCTGGTGCCGCGACGGGCGGCAATAGATCCCCGCGCGGGACTGCGCGACGTCGATCGGGTAGCGGGCGAGCCGGGCGCCGCGATGGATCACCTCGCCGAGCGACATCGCGCGCAGCCGTTCGAACCACCACCGGGGGTCGGGAAGCACGCGTGGACCTAGACCTCGATCGAGGTACCGAGCGACAGCGACTCGAGCGCGGCGATCGTCGCCAGCGTCGACGCCTCGAGGTCGGCGAGCGGGATCGGCGGCGGGCCCCCGAGCGCGGCCATGGCGACGAAGCGCGCGAGCTGCTCGCGATGACCCTTGTCTTGCTTGCTGCGATGCCGCTCGGTCGCACCCCCGCGCGTGATCGTCGAGGTATGGAAGTCATCGATCACGGCGGCCACGCCATCGCCGAACACCTCGACCCGCTCCTTCCCGAGTGCCGGGTCGCCCTTCGACGTGTAGACGATCGTGGCGATCGAGCCGTCGGCGTAGTCGATCGCGATGGTGAAGTTGTCGCGCAGCCGGCTGGCCGGATCCGCCGAGCCGATGCCGACCGCGCGCACGCTGCGCGGCCGTGCGCCCGCGATCGCGCCCGCGAGATCGACGAAGTGACAGCCTTCACCCAGCAGCCGGCCACCACCGACGTCCGGATCGTGGATCCAGCTTGTCGCCGGGATCGGGCCCGCATTGACGCGGATCGAGATCACGAGCGCGCCGGCGCGTCGCTCGAACGCGCGGCGAACGCGCACGGTGTGCGGAGAAAATCGCCGGTTGAAGCCCACCATCAGCGCCGGGTTGCGCCTGGCGGCGACCAGCACGTCGGCGAGCTCGTCGCGGGTCAGCGCGAGCGGCTTCTCGACGAACACCGCCTTGTCATGCGCGAGCGCCTCGCGCGCGAGCGCGGCGTGGCTGTCGTGCCGGGTCGCGATCACCACGGCGTTGATGTCGGGGTCTCCGAGGATGGTCTCGGGATCGCTGGTCGCCGCCGCGAACGCGTGGCGCACCGCCGCGTCGCGCGCGCTGAGGCCGGAGGCCGTGCAGACCTTCGCCAGGGTGACGCCGCGCGAGTCGGCGAGCAGCGGGATCAGCGTGCCGCCCGCGAAGCTGCCGGCACCGAGGAAGCCGACCCGGACCTGGCCGCGCGGGGGCAGGGCGCGATCGCTGGCGATCGTCTCGAGCTGTGGTGCGCAGGTCCGGGTGGGATAGCCCAGCGCGATCGCGAGGAATCGCTCGCCGCTGCCGCCCGCGAGCAGGTCATACGCGCGCTCGGCCTCGTCGAGCGCGAACCGGTGGGTGAGCAGCTCGTTCAGCCGCACTTGCTTCGACGCCACCGCGTCGAGGAAGGCCTCCATGTTGCGGTTCTCGGTCCAGCGCACGTAGCCGATCGGATAGTCGAGTCCCTTCTCCTCGTAGTGCGCGTCGTAGCGGCCCGGTCCATACGAGCGCGACAGACGGACCTCGAGCTCCTTCTCGTAGTACGGGCTCCGCGGGATCTCGATCGGCACCGCGCCGACGAGGACGACGCGTGCGCGGTCGCGCGCCAGCTCGCCGGCCAGCACGAACGGATCGTTGTTGGGCGCCGCCGCCGTGATGACGACCGCATCGGCGCCGCGGCCGCGCGTCGCGCCGAAGGTATGCCCGAGCACGTCATCGCTGCGCAGCAGCGCGCGCTCTGCGCCGCTGGCGCGCGCGAGCTCGATCTTCCATGGATCGACGTCGACGCCGATCACGCGGCAACCGGACGCGGCAAGCAGCTGCACGGACAGCTGGCCGAGTAGACCGAGCCCGATCACCACGACGGTCTCGCCGAGGCGAGCCTCCGCCTGGCGCACGCCGTGCAGCGCGATCGCACCGACGGTCGCGAACGCCGCGTGCGCCGGATCGACGCCGGCCGGCACCGCCGCGCACAGGTTGCCGGGCACCCAGACCAGCTCCGCGTGGTTGGCGTAGCCGGCACCGCCGCACGCCACGAGATCTCCGACGGAGAACTGCGCGCAGCCCGCGCCGACCCCGACGACCCGCCCGCTGGTGCTGTAGCCCAGGGGCGACAGCGCGTCGAGCTTGTTCATGACCTTGTGGTAGGTCGCCTGCAGGCCTTCGCGGCGCACCGAGGCGAGCACCTTGCGGACCTGATCGGGGCGCGCGAGTGCCTTGCCGACGAGGTTCTTGCGCGCGAGGTCCACCTTGCTGCGCTCGGTCCCCGCGCTGACGATCGAGTATTCGGTCGCGACGAGCACGCCCCCGGACCGCAGCGCCGGCGAGGGCACGTCATCGACGAACAGCTCGCCGTCGCGGAAGTTCTGAACGACCTGCTTCATGGCTGGCCCCGGTGCACGCGGCGCTTCCACAGCTCGCGCGCGACGAGCGAGAGGAATCGCGTGTTGCCGACGAGATAGCGCTTCCACATCCGCCGCGGCTCCTGCGCGAGCCGGTAGCTCCACTCGAGGCCACTGCGCTGCATCCACCGCGGCGCGCGCGACACGCGTCCGGCGAACACGTCGAACGTTCCGCCGACGCCCATCACGAACGGGACGCCCAGCTCGCGATAGTGCGTCTTCATGAAGTACTCCTTCTTCGGGCTGCCGAACCCGAGGAACAGGATGTCGGGGCGCGCATCGCGGATCGCCGCGACGATCGCTGCTTCGTCCTCGGCCTTGAAGTAGCCGTTGCGGTAGCCCGCGATCGTCAACGCCGGGTGCTGCTGCTTCGCGCGGGTCACGCATTCCTCGACCACGTCCTGGCCGGCACCGAACAGGTAGACCGAGTAGCCGCGCCGCGCGGAATGGGCGAGCAGCTCCTCCATCAGGTCGGCCCCTGCGACGCGCTCCGGGACCACCTGCCCGAGCGCGCGCGCGGCCCACACGACGGCTTGACCGTCGATCGTCACGAGGTGCGCGCCATCGATCGCGTCGCGCAGCGCGGGGTCCTCTTGATAGCTCACGATCTTGGCCGCGTTGATCGCGATGTTGTAGTGCGGTGCGCCCGCGCGGATGAATCCGTCGATCTGCGCGAGCGCGCCGCGCACGTCGACGGCGTGGACCGCCACGTCTGCCACCGTCACGATCTCCGGATGAGACCTGTGGGTCACGAGCCGATCTCCTTCGCGGGCCTGGTGTCAGGTCTGATCACCGGGCGGACCCGCCGTCGCCACCAGATCGGAAGCAGGATCAACACCGCGCCCATCGCGAGCCCACCCGCGGTCGCGAGCGCCGCAATGCGCGCGCGGCGCGGACGCGCAGGCGTCATCGGCACGGTCGGCGCGTCGAGGACCTGGAACGCGGCCGTGTCGCGCGCCTCGTCGACCCGCGCCATCGCGAGCCGCTGGGTCAGCATCGTGTACACCGTCTCGTGGATCTTCTGGGCGCGCAGCAACTGCTCGAGCTCGTAGCGCAGCCCCGGGACGCGGAGCGCCTCGGGAAAGAACTCGGCGGCGCCGCGGTCGTCGCCGGCGCCCGAGCTCTCGAGCCTGCGGATCTCTCGCTCGACGATCGCGATCTGTTCGGACAGCTGCCGCACGCGCGGTTCCTCCGGCGACGCGAAGCCCCTCAGGTACGACAGCTGCAGCCGCTTCGAGATCAGGTCGCCCTCGAGCTCCGCCATCGCGGAGATCACGGCCTTGCTCTGCGCGGTCAGGTCGAGGACGTGGTGGCGCTCCTGGAAATCGCGCAGCGCGGTGGACGAGCGATCGACGTCCTCCTGGGTCTTCGCGACCATGTCCTCGAGGAAACGGCGCTCGCCGCGCGCGGTGGACACGGTGATGCGCTCGAACACGGCATTGCCGACCTCGCCGAAGTACGCGGTGAGCTCGCGCGCGACCTTGGGGTCGCGATCCTCGCACGCGACCACGACGATGCCGGCCTTGAGCTCGATGCTCGTGCCGCAATGCTCCCACAGCCGCTTCCGGGTGCGCTCGATCGAGTGTGCGCCATAGCGCTGCTCGAGGTCGAACTTGGCGATCACCGCGTCGGCGACCGAGACGCTCGACAGCACGGCGTGGATCCGCTGCACCTCGTTCGACACCGACGGCGACAGCCCCGCAGCCGCGCCGAGCGCGGCGACCTTGGCCAGCTTGCTGTTCTCGCCGTCCTGCGAGGGGAGGACCGCCAGGCGAGCCTCGTACCACTCCGGCGCCGCGAGCGAGTATCCGATGCCCGCCCCGAGCCCGAGCGCAGCGCACACCAGCAGCGTTCTCCAGCGCGGAGCCAGGACCGCGACCAGGTTGGGCTCGACGCCATCGCGCAGCGCGTGAGTCAATTGTTCCTCGAGATGGTGTAGCCGACCCACAGCGCGCTCACCGCGAGCGTGGCGGTCGCCACCACGATCTGCACGACCTCGGGGCGCGTGAAGTTGCGCTCGGGGACGACGATGGTGTCGCCCGGCGACACGATCGGGTCCTTTCGATACGGCACCACCACGCCCGACGGATGGATCAACTTGACGTCGATCAACTCGCGCGCCGTGCGGGTGCGGCCCCCGGCGTGCGAGATGTACTCGGGGATCCCGAACCGCGGGTTGAACTCGTAGCTGCCGGCGCGCGACACCGCGCCCTCCACGAGCACGCTGCGCTGCACGGTCGGGATGACGATCTGGTCGCCGACCTGGATCGCCTTGTCCTCGCGGAAGTCGCGGCGCACGAGCAGCTTGTCGAGGTCGAGCGAGATGCGCTGCGGCTCGCCGCCCGCCGCCGTCGGGCGCTCGATGTACGACCGCGTCAGATCGCCCGCCGCGGTGATCCCGCCCGCGCGCTCGATCAGGGTCCGCACCGTGTCGCCTTCGATGTAGGTGACCCGCTTGCTGAACGATGCCGCATCGATCTTGTCGGCGCCGAGCACCGCGCCGGTGATCAGGACCGTGCGCTGGAGCTCCTCGGTACCGCGGATGATGACGTTGTCCTCGTCTTGCAGCGGAACGCTGGGCAAGGCGCCGCCGGGGCCGAACGGGACATAGGTGTACGCCGCGTGCTGCTGGTCGTCGTGACGCACGATGCGGATCGGCAGTTGCTTCGCGACCGAGGTCTTGAGCCCACCGGCGATGTCGACGATCTCCGCGAGGTCCTTGGTGTTGACCAGGTCGTACGTGCCGGGGCGCTGCACCGGGCCGGAGATCGACACCACGACCTGCTTGGTCGGAATCTCGATGATGTCGCCGTCGAGCAGATACGGATTGAGCGCCGGATCGCCGGAGAGCTCGTAGCGCAGCAGATCGCTGATGAGGCGCGAGCCGTCGCGCCGGTGGATCGCGATCAGGCGCCGCGATCCGTAGACCATGCCCGCTTCACGCTCGAGGACGGTCGATACGCGCTCGAGGGCACGTGCGCGATACACCCCGGGCTTCTTGATCTCGCCGACGATGTGCACGAGGAACGTCCGCGGCTGCGCCAGCACGAGATCGACGTCGACCCCCGGGTAGTAGCGCTTGGCGGCGCGCGTGATGTTCTCGCGCACCTTCTCGAGCGTCAGCCCGGCGACCTTGACGTGGCCGATCTTGGCGATGAACGTACGTCCCTCGACGTCGACGCCGAGCCGGAGCTGAAAGTTCTGCTTGCCCCAGAAGTTGAGCATCAAGCCATCTCCGGGACCGCACACGTAGGCATTTGGATCGATCGGTGCCTCGAGCGGGATCGCGGCGGTCACCGCGGCGTCGCGCACCTTGTCGGTGTCGACGACCTCCGTTTCGCTCGGCAGCGCGAGCGGCATGTCGATACTGGCGTTCGTGGTAGCGCGGGAGTCCGGGATGATGATCGAGGGTTGTGCATGCGCCGCGCGGGTGAACGCGACGCAGGCGATCAGGGCGGCGGCGAAGTGCTTGGGCGACATGTCAACACGAACCTTCTGCACGCAGGACCACGAGCACCGTGCGCGCCAGGATCCGGAGGTCGAGCCACAGCGACCAGCGCTCGATGTACGCGAGGTCGAGCTCCACCCATTGATCGAAGCTCGTGATGTTGTTGCGTCCGCTGACTTGCCAGAGACCGGTGATTCCCGGGATGACGCACAGTCGTTGCGCCTGCCGCCGCGTATAGGTCGAGACCTCGCAGGGCGTCGGCGGCCTCGGACCGACGAGGCTCATGTCGCCGATCAGCACGTTCCACAGCTGAGGAAGCTCGTCGAGGCTGTACTTGCGCAAGAATTGACCGAACCGCGTGATGCGCGGGTCGCGTGCGATCTTGAACGCGGGGCCCTGCACCTCGTTGAGGTGGATCAGCTCGGCCTTACGCGCGTCGGCGTCGGCTACCATGCTGCGGAACTTGTAGAACCGGAACGGACGTCCGCGCAGGCCGCATCGCATCTGGGAGAAGATCGCGGGTCCTCCGGAGGTCAGACGAACTCCGAGCGCGAGCATGATCAATAGAGGAGACAGCGTGACGAGCAAGATCATGCTCACGACGATGTCGATCGCGCGCTTCGGAGTACGCCCCCGGGAGCGATCGATAGGCGCGTCGATCCGCGCGTGCACCGTCTCGAGCCCCGAGAGGAGAACAGGAATCCGGCCCGTCACCACGCTCGCTGCCACCGCCGTGGCGCCGCCGCGTTGCTGCATGCGCCGGTGTTCGACCGTGTCTCGCGATTCGTGAAGTCATCGACAGCCGAAAACTCCCCGGTACCAGACGACCTCACAGAGCACGGCTGACGCGCTCTATAGATCGCGTCGATGGCCGAATATCTTTACGTGGCGGAGATCTGGATTGTGTCGAACTTTCCACCTCCCGTGCACGGAGTCGCGGCGTTCAATACAGCGCTGGTCGGCGAGCTCGCGAACCGCGGAATCGATTGCCGCGCGTTCTCGATCGGTACGCGCGGAGGGCTGCGAGAGATCGCGCGGGTTGGCGTGACCAAGGCGATCGCCGATACCACCGCGATCCTCAAGCTCGGCTTCGCGCTCGCACGTGCGCGCGCCGCGGGCCGCATGCCGGCGGCGATCTACTTCACGCCATGCCAGGGCGGTGCCGGCGTCCTGCGCGACCTCGCGATCGCGGGCGTCACCCGGGGTCTCGGGGCACGCCTCGTCGCCCACATCCACGGGTGTGCCTGGCTCGCGATCTGGCAGCGCGGAGGCTGGCAAGCACCGGTGATGGAGGCAGCGCTCCGCGCGTGCGATCGCACCCTCTGTCTGGGGCCGACATTCGCCGCGAGGCTGCGCACGGCGACCGGCGTCGGCTGCGTCGGGATCAACAATGGCGTGGTGTCGTCGCGGCGCGATCCGGACGACCTCCGGGCGCCCGAGCCGGGTGCGCGGATCGAGCTCTTGTTCCTGAGCAACCTCTATCGTGCCAAGGGCCTGTGGATCGCGGCCGAAGCGCTCCGGGCCCTGGCGCGACGAGGGATCGATGCACGGCTGCGCTGCGCCGGGGCG
>DATIPJ010000296.1:0-2886 GCA_035472155.1 Kofleriaceae bacterium | reverse complement strand
GTCGAGCACGGCCTTCATCTGCTTCGCGAGCGCGATGGTCGGATCGGCTCGGTCTGGCGCGGGCGGCGCAGGGTCGGGCTTGCTCGACTCCGGCACCGGCGGCATCGCGGCGGCGGGTGACGGTGGCGGTGGCGTGGGCGTGGGTGACGCGGCGGGCGTTGCAAGCGCCGGCGCAGGCTCGCTGGCCACCGTCTTGCTGTCCGTGCGATCGCCCCGCGTGAGCGCGATCGCTGCGATACCGCCGCCCACGATGATCACCGCGGCCGTGCCGAGCACGACGCCGCGCGACGACCGCGGCGGTGCCCCGGTGGCCATCGCCGCGCCGGTGGCCGCCGACAGCGTCGTTCCGGACACCGCCTGCGCGAGCGGCATCCCGGCCCCGCTGCCCGCCGGGGTCAGGCTCGGCGCCGAGGCCGTGCCGAGCAAGCGCCCGATCGCCGCCGCGAGATCGCTGCCCGACGCGAAGCGGTGCGCTGGATCCTTGGCGAGGCAATGCTGCGTCAGCTGATCGAGCTCGGGCGGAATGCCTTGCACGCGGCCCGACAACAGCGGCGGCGGCTCGCGCAGGTGCATCGCAATGATGTCGCCGGCGCCCTCGGCGTCGAACGGCGGCGCGCCCGAGATCAGCGCGAACAGCACGCAGCCGATCGCGTAGACGTCCGAGCGCTGATCGACCTGGCCCGCGCCGCGGCACTGCTCCGGCGACATGTAGGCGGGCGTTCCCATCACCGCCGACGTGTTGGTCTTGATGTTCGGATCGCCGACCAGCTTGGCGATCCCGAAGTCGAGGATCTTGGCGCGCTCCCCGCCGACGACCTCCGGGTCGCGCACCAGGAAGATGTTCTCCGGCTTGAGGTCGCGGTGCACGATGCCGCGCTGGTGCGCCACGCCGAGCGTGCTCGCGACCTGGCGCATGATGCGCAGCGCCTCGGACAGCGGAAGGCGGCCGAGCCGGCGCAGTCGCCGATCGAGCGGCTCGCCCTCGAGGTACTCCATCGCGATGTACGCGGTACCGTCGATGTGGTGCCCGAAGTCGAAGATCTGGACGATGCCCGGATCCGAGATCGCGGTCGCCGCGCGCGCCTCGTTGAAGAACCGGGTGACGATGTCCGCCCGCGTGTTGAAGCTCGGGTGGAGCATCTTGATCGCAGCGCGCCGGCCGAGCATCGCGTGCTCGGCGAGCCACACCGTGCCCATGCCGCCCTCGCCGATCTGCTGCAGCACCCTGTACACTCCCACCTGGGTGCCGGACACCATGCTGGTACTGTAGAGAACCCTGGCCGACCGCGTCAAGCCGACGCCGGTTGGCCCACAGCAACCCAGGCGACGTCTAACGGTCCGGTGGCTCGAGCTCGATCGCTTTGAGCTTGTACTCCGCTGCCAGCTGGTCGCGGCGCGGTTGCGCAAAATCGTCGCCGAGGAAATAGCGGCTCGAGGGGACCGGAAACGGCGGCACCGTGACCACCGAGCCCGGCGCGCCGTGCTCGATGCGCTCGATGCGGATCGCACCGAGCGGCCCGACGATGCCATACACGGTGATCAGGCGTGCGCCGACGAAGATCAGCGCCGCGGCGGCGGCGACGGCAGCGGTGCGCCGCGCCCATCGCGTGCGCAGCTGCGCGCCGAGCCAGCCGGCGAGCCCGGCGGCGATGAGCACGACCGACGCGAAGTACAGGCGCGGGCCGATCTTCGGCGACCCGAGCAACGTCAGCGCGCAGACCAGGCCGCCGAGCGCGAGCGCGATGCACGCCCCGCGATCGAGCGCCGGCAGCGACGACGGTCCGGTGCGCGTGCGCTCGACGAGACCGATCGCGACCAGCGGGAGCGTCCACACCATCGCGAGCGCCAGGATCGCGACCACGCGCAGGTTGCCGGCCACGCCGCGCTGGGCGACGCGCTCGAGGATCGTCGCTTGATCCGCGAGCCCGCTGTAGCGCAGGTGCTGGCCGGGGGCGGTGAGCAGCAGCGCATATCCGACGACGAGGCCCACCAGGCCCGCGATCATCCACACGCGCAACCGGCCGCCGCGCTGAGCGACCACCGCCGCTGCGCCGCCCATTGCGAGGAAGGCGAACCCGGTGTGCTCGTTGCTGACCCCCGCCGCGAGCCCGAGCACGAGCATCGGCGGCACGAGCCACAGCCGCCGCGGGCGCGGCGCGCCGAGCGCGAGCCGATACGGCACCAGCCACAAGAGATTCAGCGCGAGGCCAGCGGTGTAGTTGCCGGTGAACGGGCGATAGAACAGCATCGGCCCGATCTGGGGCGTACAGCTCGCGACCACTGCGGCGACGATCGTCGCGACCAGCGCGTCGTCGGTGCGCCGCAGGCTCGGCCAGCGACCGAGCGCGAGCGCGGTCAGCAGCGCGAACCCGCCGAGCTCGACGAGCGGCGCGATGATCGCGTGGTACGGCCCGCGCGTGTACGCCAGCATCGTGAGCAGCTGGCCCAGTCGCGGATTCTCGTTGAGATAGATCCCGCGACCGAAATCGTAGATCGCATACCAGCTCACACTGTTGTAGCGGTGCCAGCTGACGTGCCCCCAGCCGTCGCCCATCACCGGCTCCCAGTACGTGCACAGCGCGAGCACGGTCCACAGCGAGAGCACCAGTGCCGCCCACCACCACGGCGCGAGCGCGCCGGGAGCGCGCGAGCGCGATGCGGGTGCGTCGGGCACGGGCAGTCTTATCACGGCCCGACGCGCGCAGTTTTTCGCCAAGGGCGCGAGCGTGAACGCCCTGCGAGAAACCCTTGCGCATCGCCCGGTTGCTTGTCCGGACCTGAGGTAGCCAAAAAGGGCTCGGCGACCCGAAGGGGCCGCCGAGCACATCACGTTCGTGGTTTGTGACCAGCTTGGTTGGTCCGCTTACGCACCCGTCAATGCGTGTC
>DATIPJ010000295.1:0-2998 GCA_035472155.1 Kofleriaceae bacterium | reverse complement strand
ACGTTGGCCGATAGCGACCAGGTGCGCGACCAGCCGAACGTGACCGTGAAGCCGCCGGCGGTGGTCTCGAGGCCGAGCCCGAGGGTGTGGCCACCGAGGTCGGCGAACGTCGGCGACAGCCGTTCGGACGGCGTGCCGCGGCCCGCGTACGCGTAGCCGCCGGTGGCCCAGAGAAACCCCGGGATGAGCTCGACGTCGACGGCGCCGTGCACCGCGGCGTGGGTGCACTGCGAGATCCGCGACGGCACGCGCTGCAGATCGACCGTGAAGTCCGACGAGTCCTTCAAGCGAACGCCGTGCACCCACCAGGTCGCCGACTCGGCGCTCGCTGGCAACAGCCAGAGGTCGCCATCGACCTCCGCGACGAAGCGATCGCCAACGTAGCGGGCGCCGCCGCGCACCGCGAGCGGCTGGCGGACCTGCAGCGTTGCGCGCGGCGCGTACGGGTACTTCACCATCGGGCCAGGCCCCCCGGTGGTCTCCCCGGATGGCGTCCCTTCGAGGTTCACGGTGTCGGCCCACGCGACCGAGGCCCCGAGCTCGACCTTGGTGTCGCCCGGCGCGTACAGCACGCCCGCGACCGCGCTCGCCGCGAAGCGATCGCTCGCGTGGAATGTGAGGTCGACGTCCCAGCTGGGCGCGCTGATCGCATCGCGCCCGCCGAACCCGGCCCAGATCCGCCGCTGCTCGGTGGCGCGGACCTGTGATGCGCCGAGCGCGAGCCCGAAAGCGAGGGAATCTCCGATGCGCCGCGCGACACCGACCGAGAGCGTGTCGCGGCGATACGAGCCGGAGATGCCGGCGTAGCGGTAGTCGAAGTACGACCCGAAGAAGCCACTGTTCGGGTCGGTCGGCTGCGGCATCGCCCGGTCGGTGACCCCCGAGGTCATGATGCCGGCGCCGAGGATCCAGTCGCCGATCGCGCCGATCACCGCGCCGAGGGGCGCGAGCTGCGTCGGCGCCTCGCCCTTCGAGAGCGGCGCTGCGCCAGCGTCGCTCTGCCACACCAGCGCGTCGTCGACCAGCGCGAGGCCGACCTGGCCGCGCGCCGTATCGCGCCGCGCCATCGCCGCGGGGTTCACCAGCAGCGCGCCGCCGCCGTCGTCGCCCACCGTGGCCGCACCGGCGCGCCCGATCGCGCGCGGCGAGCCACCGACGACGCTGAGCCCGTCGGCATGGGCTTGCGCCGCCGCCAGGGCGACCATGGCGCAAATCACGCGGCGATGGACCGCGAGCCGATTCACCGCGCGAATGTACGGCAGGACCGCACGGCGTTTCGCACTTGTTTCGGGATGTTTCGGCATCTCGTCGCCTGCCCGGGGGGTGAAATACTTCCTGGGTGACCGCCGAGGCCGAGATCCGAGTCGTGTACGTCGAGGACGATGACCGCCTCGCGCGATTGACCACCCAGTACTTGCAGAGCCATCACGTCGAGGTCCACGTGGTATCGCGCGGGGATCAGGCGGTTCCCGAGGTGCTGCGGGTGCGGCCCGACGTGGTGCTGCTCGATCTCATGCTGCCGGGCGCCGACGGGCTCGATGTGTGCCGACAACTACGGTCGCGCACCGACGTGCCGATCATCATGGTGACGGCGCGCACAGAAGAGGCCGACCGCGTGCTCGGCCTCGAGGGCGGCGCCGACGACTACGTCCCCAAGCCGTTCCAGTCGCGCGAGCTGCTCGCCCGGATCCGCGCCCAGGCCCGGCGCGCGCGGGGCGAATCGGGGCCACGACCCGAGCGCATCGTCGTCGGCAACCTCGTGATCGACGCCACGACGATGCAGGTCACCGTCGGCGGCGAGCTGATCTCGCTCACCACCAGCGAGTTCGCCCTGCTCCATGCGCTCGCGCAGCGCGCCGGCCGCGTGCTCGGCCGCGAACAGCTGCTCCAGCTCCTGCACGGCTCGCCCGACGAGGCCTTCGACCGCTCGATCGACGTCGTGGTCTCGCGGCTGCGCCACAAGATCGAGCAGGATCCGCGCAGCCCGCGGATGCTCAAGACGATCCGCGGCGCGGGCTACATGCTGACGCCGGGCGACGCATGACGCGCAGCTCGTTCCACAGCGGGGCACAGCCGGTGCCCCCGGGCCGGCCGCGCCGGTTCCGCTCGCTCGCGTCGCGCCTGGTCGCGCTCGGCGTCGTCCAGCTGCTCCTGCTCGCGCTCACCGCCGTGGTGGTGTTCATCGCCGAGGGCCCCCACGAGGAGGCCGACCCCGAGGACAAGATCACGGCCGCGACCGTCGCCAACCTCGAGCGGCTGGTCGATTCGCCGTCGGCGCTGAGCGACGCGCTCGATCAGCTGCGCATCGACCGCGTCGAGGTCTCGCTCTACGACGAGACCAAGCAGCTGATCGCGAGCAACGTCGACCCGCCGCTCGCCATCCCCTCGCGCCCGCCGCGCCGGTTCCGCCGGCCGCCGCCGGACGACGACCGCCCTCCGCCTCCCGGCGATCGCTCGCCCCCTCCCGACGACGCTCGCAACGCGCGGGACGACCGCCCTTCTCCACCGCCGCCCGATGAGCGCGGGCCTGGGCCTGGGCCGGACTTCGGCGGGCCGCCGCGCGGTGGCCACGGGTTCCCCGGGCGGCATCGCCTGATCCTGCCGTTTCATCCGCACGGCGTGCGCGGCGTGCTGGTCGCGCGCGGCGTGCACGGCGATCCGCCCGGGCTGACCGGGCCGCTGCTCGTGCTGTTCGGCGGCTTCGCGATCCTCGTGATCGGCGCGCTGATCACCGCGCGGTGGATCGTGCGGCCGGTCGAGCGGCTGTCGCGCACCGCGCGCGCGCTCGGCTCGGGCGACCTGCACGCGCGCAGCCGGCTCGACCGCGCCGACGAGATCGGAGAGCTCGGGCATCGCTTCGACGAGATGGCCGACCGGATCGCCGGGCTGCTGCTCACCGAGAAGGAGCTGCTCGCCAACGTCGCCCACGAGCTGCGCACGCCGCTGACCCGGATCGGCGTCGCACTCGATCTCGCGGGTGAAGGCGATGCCGAGGCGG
>DATIPJ010000294.1:0-5421 GCA_035472155.1 Kofleriaceae bacterium | reverse complement strand
TGGCAGGTCCCGGCTCGCGCCGAGATCTTCGTCGCCTCGCGCGGCCCGATCTCCGACCGCTTCCTCGAGGTCGCGCCTCCCTCCGGCGACCCCGGTCCACCGATCGTCGACGGCGCCGAGCTGCGCGGCGTCGACCCGCCGAGCCTCGACAGCGTCCTCCAGCACACGTGGACCAACCTCACCGTCTTCCGCGACTTCACGCAGGCCGTCGCGCCCGAGCTCACCGCCCTGCGCCGCGAGCTCGATCGCCTGCGCCTCCAGCTCGATGGGCTCGACCGCGACCTCCACGCCGCGGGCGCTGCGTCCGGCGTCCGCGCGTGGATCGACGCGACCCGGGCGAGCCTCGCTGCGGCGCGCCGCACGCGCGATGTCTCGCTCGGAGGCGAGCCGGGTGTCGCGCGCCTGCGCACCACGCTCGCCGACGCGCGCGAAGTGCTGGGCGAGCTGCACGCGACGATCGATCGCATTGCCCCGATCGCCGCGACGCTCGGCACGGGCGCTGCGCGCATTCGCGATCGCGTGGAGCGCGCCGAGTTCGCAGCTCGTGTCGACCAGACCATCGCGCGAGCGCGCATGGCGATCGACAAGATCGAGCCGCTCGTCGCGATCATCGACGAGGTCGGACTGCGGATCGCGAACGGCGAGGGCTCCGTGCTCCGGCTGATCCGCGACCCCGAGTTTCCCGAGGACGCCAAGGACCTGGGCAAGGTCATCAAGCGCCATCCGTGGCGGATCCTCGAGCACGCACCGCGTGACTGAGATGCCATCGGCACAGGCAACCGCGGTCGTCACGGTACGGGTGGCAGGTCGCACTCCTGGCCGCGACCGAGGCGGGCGAGCGCCCGGCATCGCAACGCACGCGCTTCGGGGACGAGCACATCGGCAGGCCACTCGGCGATCGTGCGATCGGCGATGGCAACGGCGAGCGCCGGATCGGCGAGCGGACCGCCGTATAGCCGGAGCGCCTCGACGAGCGCGATCGGCGACCATGTGGCGTCGTGCAGATCGGCGATCGCGATGCACTCGGCGATGGCCATCCGTAGTTTGCCTTCGGCACGCAGGCGCCGTGCAAGTTGCCAGCGCTTCTTGATCGTCTGGGACGGCGCGCCTTTGAGATCCGGGGTCGCGCGCTGCAATGCGGGCGAAGCGATGTCGATCGACGGCGATGCGCCGGGCAATGGCGATGGCGTAGGCGATGCCGATGCCGTGGGCGATGGCGATGGCGTGGGCGATGCCGATGGCGCGAGCGATCTCCGGTCGGGAGTCGGTAGCGCGGTGAGCACGGGCGCTCGACTGCGGCCGCTGGCGCGCGGGCGATCCGGTGGCCAGCTCGCTCCGGCGGGGACGCGATGGACCTCGGCGCCGATGCGAACTTCGACCGTGCCCTCGTCGACATGGACGGCGCCGGTGCCGCGCTCGACGGCGAGGCTGTACACGGTGCCCTGGGCGAGGGCGACCACGCCGCCGCCTTGCAGGGTGAGGCGGTGCGCGTGGGTTCCCGGCCAGAGGCGCGCGGTGACCTCGCCGCGCTCGACCTCGATGGCGGTCTCGTCGCCGCTGGCGCGCACGATGCGGTAGACGGTGCCTGGCTCGGCGACGATCGCGACCCGCTCCCCGATGCGGACCGCGGCGAGCGGCGGCGGCTGGCCGCGTGGGGTGAGGAGAAGGCCAGCCGCGAGGCTGACGACGACGACGACCGCGGCGATGGCGAGGGTGGGTGCGAGCCAGGATGGCCGGCGGAGCTCGTCGGGGGTGCGCGACCAGCCCAGGTCGCTGGACCCATCGGTCGAGCGCTCGAGCTCGCGCACGTAGGCCTCGGCGGCATCGCGCCGCACGGTGGCGCTGCGCGCGCGGCGGATCACCGCGTCGAGGTCGACCATAGCTCCTCTGTGGTGACCGACATGATCTCGGGCTCGTCAAACTTTCTGCGCTCGAAATATTGCTTGAGCTCGGCGCGCGCGTGGCGGTAGCGGCTCGCGGCGGTGGCGCTGAACGTGCCGAGGGCGGCGCCGGCCTCGTCGGCGGTGAGCTCGCCGATCGCCATCAGCACGAACGCGTCGCGCTTCTTGGGCGCGAGGGTCGCGAGCGCGCGCTGCAGCACGACGAGCTCGGCGGAGGCCGCGGGCGCGAGGTCGAAGATGGCGGTGTCGGCGATGCCGGCCTCGACGAGCTGGTAGCGCGATTCGCGGCGACGCAGCCGCCGCGCGGTGCGCGTGGCGATCGCCAGGGCCCAGGTCCGGGGGCTCGCGTCGCCGCGAAATGCGGCAAGGCCGCGGTCGAGGGAGATCATCGTCTCCTGGACCGCGTCCTCGGCGATCGGGCCCGCGCCGATCACGAGATAGACGTGCTTGCGGACGGCGCGATACAGCTCGACGAGCAGCTCGTGACGAGCCGCCGCATCGCCTGATTGCGCGCGCTGCGCAAGCGCCGCGAGCTCGCTGCTCGGCACTCATGTTTCATAACACGGGCTCCAAGTTTTTTTGACGAATCGGAGGGCGGCTGTGGCACCAACGGGCATGTGCCGTTGCCTCGCGCGCGCTGTCGTGGTCGCGTTCGTCGTCGTCGCCGCACGTGGTGGGCCCGTGGCTGCACAGGGCCAGCGCGATGCAACCGGCGACGTGAGCATCGCAGCACTGCTGGAGCAGCGCGTGCCCGAGGAGCTGGCGGTCGAGGGTGTGATGCTGTCGCGCCGCGGGCTGACCCTGCAGGTGGAGCAGTTCGGCACCAGGCTGCTGGTATCGCTGGTCGACCGCAGGACGGGGCGGGTCGCAGCCTCGACGAAGATCGACCGCCTGTCCGAGGATCGCGACGCCGCGGTGGCGATCACGACCCACGTCGTGGCGGACATGGTGGCCGAGATCTCGGAGCGCATCGCTCCCGCGCCTCCGGTGCCGCCTCCGGCGCTCCCGCCGGCGCCGAACGCAATCGTCGAGCCCAAGGCTGCGATCGCGCAGAGCATCGACACCGAGCCCCCCTACACCGAGCCCGGCGAGGCCACGGAGAGCGATCCGCGCGCGGCAGCCGAGCTGCGGTTTCGCCGCGAGTCGGTCGGCTTTGGCAACGACCTGTCGGTGTACATGGTGCTGAGGCCCGACCGGTACGTCGCAGCCACGGGCCGGCACTGGTATCCGTACCAGGGTGAGCTCAAGAAGCGGCTCAAGCCGGAGGCGTTCTACAAGCTGGTCGGCCGCAGGGATCTGGCCGACGCATATGACCGTCGCAGCAAGACGATGCTCGCTCTGCGCTGGGGCGGCGGCGTGCTCGCGGTCGGCTCGGGGCTGGCCTGGATCGCGTCGCTCCAGAGCGACGGCCAGAAGCTCTCGTACCTGCAGACGGGTGCGCTGGTCGGGCTCGCCGCTGGCGTCGCGGCGGCCGCGGCGGGCCGCTGGCTGCAGGAATCGCTGGATCCGATCAGCGAGAGCGAGGCTCGGACGATCGCCGAGCAGTACAACAAGCGGTTGCGACGCTCGCTCGGCCTGCCGCTCAGCGCGCGGATGCGGCGCGATGTTCACGTGCTGCCGTACGCCGGCAGCCACGACGCCGGGCTCGCGATCGCGACCGCGTTCTGAGCGGCTAGAACCCGGGAGTCTCCATCGGGCCCGACGAGCGGCCGGCGATGAACTGCTGCACGATCGGGTCGCTCGACGCGCGCAGCTCGTCGGGCGTCGCGACCACGTGGACGACGCCCTGGTAGAGCAGGGCGACCCGGTCGGCGATGCCGAGCATCGACGACGGATCGTGCGATACGACGACCGCGGTCGTGCCGGTGCGCTCGGCGAGCTCGCGGATCAGGCGGTCGATGCGGCGCGCGTTGACCGGGTCGAGCCCGGTGGTCGGCTCGTCGAACAGCACGACCTCGGGATCGAGCGCGAGCGTGCGGGCGATCGCGGCGCGCTTGCGCATGCCGTCGGACAGCTCGGCCGGGTAGCGGTCGGCGTGCTCGGCCATGTAGACCTGCCCCAGGCGGCGGCGCGCCTCCTCGAGGGCGGCTGCCCACCGCAGCCCGCGGTGCTTGCGAAGCGGCAGCGCGACGTTCTCGGCGAGCGTCATCGCGTCGAACAGCGTCGAGCTCTGGAAGACCAAGCCGATCCGCTTGCGCAGCGGCGCGAGCGCGCGCTCGGGCAGCTCGTCGACGCGGGCGTTATCGAACCAGATCTCGCCGCCATCGCTGCGCAGGAGGCCGACGAGCAGCTTGATCGTCACCGATTTGCCGACGCCCGAGGTCCCGACGATGAACATCACCTCGCCGCGCGCGATCGCAAGGTTGAGGCCGCGCAGCACGGGCCGGCCGTCGAACGCCTTGGTGACCTCGCGGTATTCGATGAGCGCGGTCACAGGTCACCGCCGGTGACGAGCAGCGCCGACGCCGAGATCGCGAAGTCGAGCACGAGCACGGCGAACGATCCGCCGATCACCGCCGCGGTGGTCGCCCAGCCCACGCCCTCGGAGCTGCCGCGCGCGCGCAGCCCGCAGAACCCGGCGATCACGGGGATGGCGCCGCCGAACGCCGCGGCCTTGATCACGAGCATGGCGACATGGCGGCCGCGGATCAGCTGTGGATCGAAGAACACGCTCGGATTCACCCCGAACGTCGTGCGCGCGGTCAGCCCGCCGGCGGCCCACATCACGACGCCGCCGATCACGCTCAGCGCGAGCGTCATCGCGAGCGACGCGACGAACCGCGGCACGATCAGGTAGTCGATCGGCAACACGCCTGACATGCGCAGCGCATCGATCTGCTCGGTGACCTTCATCGAGCCGATCTCGGCGGCGATGCCGGCGCCGACCCGCGTCGCCAGCATCAGCCCGGTCAGCGTCGGCGCGAAGTCCGAGATGATCAGCCGCAGGTACTGGCTTCCCACCTGCGAGAAGTCTCCTGTGACGCGAGACAGCTGAAGGCACGCCTCGTACGTCATCACCATGCCGATGAAGCCGAGCGTCACGACGATGAACACCAGCGAGCGGTTGCCGATCCAGTACAGCTGCTGCCACAGCGCGCCGCGCGGCTGGCCCGTGGCGCCGCGCCGCCGCCCGAGGGCGCGCACGATGCCGGCCCACGTCCCGACGTAGACCAGCCACAGCTCGAGCGCGGCGCGCCCGACGGAGAGCGCACCCGCGCCCACGCCCTCGACGCGGCGGCGCAGCCAGCGGGCGGTCGGCAGCTCGGCGGTCATCCGGTGAGGTAGGTGAGAAAGAAGTCGAGCAGCATGATCGACACCGCCGCCGCGACCACCGCCGCGTTCACCGCGCGCCCGACGCCGACCGCGCCGCCGCGCGCCGTGACCCCGAAGTAGCACGACGACACGGCGATCGCGGCGCCAAATGCAATCGATTTGTAGATGCCATGCATCAGGTCGTAGGGCCGAAGGTTGTCGGCGAAGCTGTGAAACATCCTCGACCACTCGATGCCGCGCATCGCGC
>DATIPJ010000293.1:0-6811 GCA_035472155.1 Kofleriaceae bacterium | reverse complement strand
CGTGCTCGGGGCCGGCGATGGTGTCGATCGTGATGCGCGCGTCGTCGCGGGAGGTCAGCGCCTGCGCCGCGTTGGTGAGCAGGTTCATGAAGACCTGGTTGATCTGGCCGGCGTGGGCGCGGATGCGGCCGACCTCGCCGTAGCGGCGGTCGACGGTGATGCCGCTCTTGAGCAGGTGGCGGAGCAGCTCGAGCGAATCGTCGAGCGAGCGGTTGAGATCGAAGTCGACCAGGTTCTCGTCGTCGGTGCGCGAGTAGTTGTGGAGCGCCTGCACGATCGCCTTGGTGCGCTGCGCGCCGCGCTGGACCACGCGCACCATCTCGCGGATGTCGCTCGCGACCTCGTCGCGCTTGCCGGCGAGGTCACCGGCGCCGGCGCCGGCGAGCTCGGTGATCGCGTCGTCGAGCGGGCCGACCGTGTTGACGATCGCGTTGACCGGGTTGTTGATCTCGTGCGCGATGCCGGCGACCAGCTGGCCGATCGAGGCGAGCTTCTCGGAGCGCACCAGCTGCTCCTGCGCGCGCGTGAGCTTGTCGAGCGTCTCGGCCAGCTCGCGGTTCTTGCGCGCGAGGTCGGCGGTGCGGTTCTGGACCGCGCGCTCGAGGTCGAGGTTGACCTCCTCGGTCGACTTGAGCTTGTCGCGCAGCGCGCGCCGCATCTCCTCGAGCGCGAGCGTCAGCCGCCCGATCTCGTCGCCCTCGCCGCCGACGGCGACCGGGTCGGCGAGCTCGCCGCGCGCCATCGCATCGGCGCGCTGCTCGAGCCGCCGGATCGGCGCCATGAACTGCGCCACGGTGAACGCCACGATGCCGCCGCACGCGCCGAACAGCACGAAGAAGAACACCAGCAGCTCCTTGAGCGGCCGCACCATCGACTGCCCGCGCCCGCGATAGCTCGGATAGAACACCGCGACCGACCCGAGGTCGTGCGGGCGACCGCGCCAGTTGATCACGAGGTGCTGCCCGCGCCCGGTGAGCGATGCCGAGTGGATCGCGATGAGCTCGGAGGTGTCGCGCTGGACCTGATAGCGCACGTACCACGGCGGCCGCGGCGCCCCCATCGGCCCGCCGCCGACCGCGAGCAGCTCGGCGTCGCCGTCGAGGTAATAGATCACCGGCGCCTCCGGCGCGGCCGCCACGATCCGGTGCAGCGCGTTGCGCACGGTGGCCGCGGTCGGCGGCACCGTGTCGTTGCCGAGATCGCGCTGCAGCTCGGAGCGCAGCCACGACAACCCCAGGTGCGACTGCTGGCCGGCCGCGTCGGTCGCGAGGTTCTTGTACTGCACGAACCCCCACAGCAGCGCCATGCCGCACGCGAGCAGCACCACGCCGCCGAACGACAGCAGCAGCTTGGAGCGCAGCGACAGCGACGGCGCGATGCTGCGCACCGGCACGCGGTAGCGCTGCGTCAGGTGGGCGAGCAGCGGGCGCAGCACATCGCGGTGCCACAGCTGCTCGTAGATCGCGCCCGCCACCGCGAGCACCAGCATCGAGATCGAGAGGATCAGCGCGTCGTCGAGGTCGAACCCGAGCTGCACCCGCGCGACCAGCGCGCCGATCACCGAGATCACGAGCCAGACCGCGATCGTCAGCATCGCGAAGCGGTACGGCAGCGCCTGCGCGCGGCGGTAGATCACCGGCGCGGGCGGCGCTGCGCTGATCATCTCGTCGCCGCGCGAGACCGCGAGGTAGCGCCGCAGGTCGCCGGTCATCGAGCGCGCGAACACGAGCCACGCGGTCACGCCGACCAGCGTGGCCGCGGCGACGTAGGTCTCGAACTGCAGGTACTGGGCGAACGAGATCGGGACGAAGTAGTACGCGAACGCCGCCTGCGCCGCGAGCACGCCGCCGGCGACGATCATCGACACGAGCATGATGCGGCGGAAGTGGCTGTCGTCGAACCGCTTGAGCGGCGAGCCGACCGCGAACAGCCGCGCGCGCACCTCGCCGAGGATCTGCGCCGACCACACGGCGCGCACGCAGGCCAGCACGTACGCGTGCACGCTCGCGAGCGCGGTGATCTCGGCGACGCGCTCGATCGGCCAGTTGCGGAAGATGAAGAAGAACAGCGCGGTCAGCGCCGCCGACGCCGTCCATAGCCCCGTGCGCAGCAAGAGGATGCGGACAGGTCCCTTGAGGGTGATGCGATACGCGCGCGCCGCGAGGTCCTTGTGCACCCGCTCGCCGTGGCGGCGCGCTGCGACCGCCGACCACAGCGGCAGCATCCACGCCGTCGTCGCCGACATCCAGACCACGACCGCGCCGATGCCGACCGGCAGCGCGGTGCGCAGCAGCGTATCGCTGCCGAGCCCGCCCAGGTCGAACGCGACCCACAGCGGATATGCGATGAAGATCAGCTCCGCGAGCCCGAGCACCAGCGCCGGCACCACGAACAGCCGCTTGAGCGGCACGCCGCGAAATACCCCGCCGAGCGACGCCGAGGTATCAGCCACCGGCAGCGTGCTCCGGCTGGAGCCAGAGTCCGCGCTCTGGGGATCATCGCTGCCAGGGCCGGGCATGGTGCACGGGAGAGGCCCGCCTCCACATCATAGCCCGTCTCGCCGCGATGCGACGGCGCCAATGCCCGGCAAGCTTGGCTAGGCCCTTCTTGCAGGGATTCTTCAGTTGCGCCATCTTCCGGGCGCAATGCGAAGCACATGGCACATTCCAGGCGCTGGACTACGAACGCGCTGCACCTCCACGGGCTGCACCCTGCTGCTGGTAACTCTCGTCGTCGGTTGCGAGCACAAGAGCAAGAAGGACGACAACCCGCCGCCCGACAAGGTCATGGGCTCGGCGAGCGGGTCCTCCGCGCCGGCGACCGGCGTGGCCAAACCCGCCGACGACATGAAGCCCGAGCCGGTCGCCAAGGAGCCGGCCAAGGAGGCCGCCGCCAAGCCGGCCGGCGACGACACCGTCCGGCCGCCCACCGCCGACGACCTTGCCGCGTACACCCAGGTCATCCCCGGCAACGGCGCGCTCCCGGCGACGATCGATACCAGCATGGGCACGTTCCACTGCGAGCTGTTCGGCGACAAGTCGCCGATGACCGTCGCCAACTTCGTCGGCCTCGCCACCGGCAAGAAGGCGTGGCTCAACCCCAAGACCGGCTCGGTCGAGAAGGGCAAGCCGTTCTACGACGGCCTGATGTTCCACCGCGTCATCCCCCGCTTCATGATCCAGGGTGGCGATCCGCTCGGCGTCGGCAGCGGCGGCCCGGGCTACCAGTTCGCTGACGAGGTCGACAACGGCCTCACGATGAAGCCGGGCACCCTCGCCATGGCCAACGCCGGCCCGCGCACCAACGGCAGCCAGTTCTTCATCACCGAGATCGGCCCCAACTGGCTCAACGGCAAGCACACGATCTTCGGCCAGTGCAAGGAAGTCGACCTGGTCAAGGCGATCTCCGCCGTCTCCAAGGGCCCCGGCGATCGCCCGACGAGCCCGATCACGATCACCAAGATCACATTCTCGAAGGGCTGAGCCCGCAGCCCGCCGGTCGCGTTCGCACGCGAGCTCTGCGAGAACGCGCACACGCGCGAACGCATTACGTAACGACATCGCGATCGCGATCGATCGGTGACCACCGACGGTTGCGTGAGGTGGGAGATGCTTGCTGCGGGCAAGATTTTACGCCGACGACAACGATCGGCAGTGCGCAAGAATGCTTGCTTTTGGCAAGTAGATCGATCACCCTGTTCGTGATGGGTTCTCGATCGACCGACGGTGCAAAGCGCCGGAAGGTGAAAGCAAACCCCGGTGCGAACGCACGCGCGTCGGCAAGCACCGCCTCGCCCGGCACTACCGGCACTACCGGCGCTACCGCCGCCACGAACGCGAACGGCGCCGCTACCCCGCTCCTTCGCGCGTTCAGCCGCGAGCTGGCCCGCGCCGGCGGCCTGCTGTCGCCTGATTACCTCGCGTCCGGCATGTCGCTGGGGGAGGCCCGCTGCCTGTACGAGCTCGGTCATGCGCATGGCTTCGACCTCTCTGCCCTCTCGGCTCGCCTCGAGCTCGACCTCGGCTACGTCAGCCGCGCCGTGTCGCGGCTCGTGCAGCGCGGGCTGGTCACCAAGCGGATCTCCGACGCCGATGCGCGCGCGCGCTCGGTGGTCATCACCGCCAAGGGCCGCACGCAGCTCGCGGCGATCGATCGCCGGGCGAACCACCGGCTCGATGCGTGGCTCGCGTCGAAGCCCCGCCCCGCCGTCGACGACCTCGCAGGAAGCCTGCGCGCGTTCTTCGCCACCTCCGACGATGACCGAACGGAACCGCGAAGCGAGGGACAGTCGGACGACAAGCACGAGATATCGATCCGCGCGCCGCGGCCGGGCGCGATCGGCCACATCATCGCGCGCCATGGCGAGATCTACGTTGGCGAGATGGGCTACCCGCCCGTGTTCGAGAGCTATGTCGTGCAGGCGTTCGCGGACTTCGTCGCGAGCTTCGCCCCGCCGCGCGATCAGATCTTCGTCGCCGAACAGGACCGGCAGCTGGTCGGCTCGATCGCGGTCAAGGGCCTGGCCGACGCCACCGCGCAGCTTCGCTTCCTGCTCGTCGAACGCCGGGCGCGCGGGCGCGGGCTCGGTCGCCAGCTCGTGCAGCGCGTGCTCGACCACGCGCGGCGCTCGGGCGACCGCCGGATCGTGCTCGAGACCGCGAGCGACCTCGATGCCGCGCGGTCGCTCTATGCGGCGCATGGCTTTCGCAAGGTGCGCAGCATCCCCGACGAGCCGTTCCTGCCGCACGGCGTCGCCAGCGAGCGCTGGGAGCTGGAGCTGTAGCGCGCGCCGGCGTCAACGCGCGACGTAGCGAACGTCGGGGTGGGGTCTGAGCGAGGATAGATTGCACGGCCGGATGGATCACGCGTCGGCGGGTCGTGGAGATGGCGCCGGATCCCATCGCGATGCGGCGGTCAACGGACCGAGTGAAGGCCCCACCCCGCGTTCGCGCAGTCGCGCGTGTACGCGTTCTCCTAGAGCGCGCGTGTGGGCGTTCTCCCAGAGCTCGCGTGTACGGGGGCTTCACAGGGTGTAACGTCTCGAGCGCAGCCAGGCTCTAATGGATATGGCCCGCACCGTCGCCGTTGCCGAGCTCGAGGACACCGAGGTGATCGCCAATGTGCTCGCCGGGGATCACGCCGCATTTCAGATCCTGGTGCGGCGCTACAACCAGCGCATGTTTCGCGCCGCGCGCGCGATCACGCATGCCGACGTCGACGCCGAGGACGTTTTGCAGCAAGCGTGGCTGTGCGTGTACAAGAATCTGTCGCAGTTTCGCGGCGACGCCTCGTTCGCCACGTGGGCGACGCGCATCGCCGTGAACGAGGCGATCGCGCTGACGCGCAAGCGGCCGATGGTGGCCGAGGTCGTCGACTCGGCGAGCAGCGTGGCGCCCGATGCCGACCTGGCGCGCGCCCAGATCGGGGCGCTGCTCGAGGCCTGCCTCGCGAACATTCCGCAAGGTCACCGTGAGGTGATGGTGCTGCGCGATGTGCTGGAGCTCGATACGGCCGAGACTGCGGAGTGCCTCGGGCTGAGCGAGGAGGCTGTGCGCGTGCGCCTGCATCGAGCGCGCGCCGCTGTCGCAGCGGCGATCACCGAGCAGCTCGCAGACCATGCGCGCGAGATCTACAAGTTCGATGGGCCGCGCTGCGATCGGATTACTGCGTACGTGATGCGTAACGTATTGTCCGGAGTGGCCCTCTAAGAGTCATGCGAACACTTATCCTGCTTCCGCTCCTGCTGATCGCGTGCTCCAAGAACCAACCCGCGCCCGCCGCGCCCGAACCGACGGGCGGCGCGACGACGATCACCGCGCAGATCGACCAGGGCAAGCAGCTCTACGTCGACAAATGCTCCAAGTGCCACGGCGATGCCGGTCAGGGCGTCCCCGACAAGGGTCCGCCGGTCGTGGGTCCCGAGGCGTTCCCCGAGAAGCCGCGCCCCAACGCCAAGCGCGATGTCGATTTCCACACCGCAGCCGATGTGTTCGCATGGACGAGCAAGCACATGCCGGGCAACGCGCCCGGCTCGCTGACCACGGACCAGTACCTGGCGATCTTCGCGTTCGACCTGACCGCGAACGGCGTCAAGCTCGACAAGCCGCTGGATGGGCCAGCCGCGCAGGCGATCGTCCTGCACCCCTGAAGCGGACCGACCGCGCCGCTGGCGGTCGATCGCGTCAGCCGCGTCAGCGAAACAGACGGCCGCGCAGATCGGGCGCGGGCTGCGCGATGACCTCGGCGCCGACGATGCGCTCGCCGGCGGCGTCGCGCGCGGCGTCGGCCGCGGCCTCGATCGAGTCGAGCGAGCCGGTGAGCGTGAAGTACGCCTTGCCGGCGAGGTCGACGGCGAACCGGGTGTCGCGCACGGTGACCTCGGCGACCTTGCACGCGGCGTCGGCCGCGGCGATCGCGCCGCACACGGTGCGGGTCTCGAGGATCGCGACTGCCTCCGCGCTGCGGTCGGCCGTCCAGTCGGGCGCCGTGAGCGGCGCGCCCAGCATCGGCCAGACCTGAGGGTCGGCCGCGGCCAGGGTGAGGCGGTCGAGCAGGAGGTCCCCCGCGGCGAGGATGCCGGCCGACATGGCCTCGTCGACCTCCGCGACGCCGCCCTCGAGCATGACCAGGTGCTTGCCGCCCGAGACCGCGCGCGACGACAGCAGCACCGCCGGGGCGCGCTTGAGCGCGGCGTCGGCGACGACCACGCCGCGCGCGATCGTGGCGATCTCGAGCACGCCGAGCGCCGGCCCCCGGACGTCTGCGGTCATACGAACCGGAACGCGTCCTTGAGCGTGCAGCGGCGCTCGCG
>DATIPJ010000292.1:0-3496 GCA_035472155.1 Kofleriaceae bacterium | reverse complement strand
TGAGCCGCTCGCGCTGCCCCAGGCGACGCTGCACGAGCTCGAGGATCACCTGCTGCTGTTCTTCACCGGGTACTCGCGCAGCGCCGGCGACATCCTGCAGGATCAGGATCAGCGGACCAAGCAGGCCGACACCTCGATGGTCAACAACCTCCACTACGTGAAGGAGCTCGGCCAGCGCAGCCGGCGCGCGCTCGAGCAGGGCGCACCGGGCGTGTTCGGCGAGATCATGCACGAGCACTGGGTGCAGAAGCGCAAGCGGTCGAGCGGGATGTCCAACCCGCGGATCGACGAGTGGTACGAGCTCGGGCGCAAGGCCGGCGCGATCGGCGGCAAGCTGGTCGGCGCCGGCGGCGGCGGCTTCCTGATGTTCTATGCGCCCGAGCCCAACCGGGTACGCGAGGCGATGACACGCGCGAGCCTGGAGGAGGTACGCTTCCGGTTCGACTTCGACGGGACGCGGGTCGTCTTCACATGATGCCGGTCGCCATACTCGCCGGCGGCGTGGCGACCCGCCTGGGGCCGATCACCCAGACGATTCCCAAGGCGCTCGTCGAGGTGGCCGGCGCACCGTTCATCGCACACCAGCTTGCGCTGCTGCGCGCCGCCGGGATCCGGCGCGCGGTCCTGTGCGTCGCGCACCTGGCCGACCAGATCGAGGCCGTCGTCGGCGATGGCCGCGGGTTTGGCGTCGAGGTCGCGTATTCGCACGATGGCGGCACGCGGCTCGGCACGGGGGGGGCGCTGCGGCGCGCGCTGCCGCTGCTCGGCGACCGGTTCCTCGTGCTCTACGGCGACTCGTACCTGCGGTGCGACTACGCGGCGATCGGGCAGGCGTTCGCGGCGAGCGGAAAGCTCGGCCTCATGACCGTATACCGCAACGACGGACGGTTCGACCGCAGCAACGTCAGCTTCCGCGAGGGGCGCATCCTGCGCTATGACAAGACTCCGGGATTGTCCGATATGACCCATATCGACTACGGCCTCGGCGCGCTGGCGGCAGGCGCGCTCGCCGACCGGCCCGTTGGGCCGCTGGACCTCGCAGCGGTCTACCAGGACTTGCTTGCGCGCGATCAGCTCGCGGGTTATGAGGTCCACGAGCGGTTCTACGAGATCGGCTCGCCGCCCGGGCTCGAGGAAACGCGCCGCTTGCTATCGGAGGAACCGTGACCTACGCCCGCCAGCATCTCGATGAAGCCAAGCGCGTGATCGACGCGCTCGATGTCGGTGCCATCGAGGCGGTCGTCGACGTCCTGCATGCCGTGCGCGAGCGCGGCGGCCGGCTGTTCTTCCTCGGCGTCGGCGGCAGCGCGGCAAATTGCTCGCACGCGGTCAATGACTTTCGCAAGATCGCCGGCTTCGAGGCGTACGCCCCAACCGACAACGTCTCCGAGCTCACCGCGCGCACCAACGACGAGGGCTGGGCGAGCGTGTTCGTCGAGTGGCTGCGCGTCAGCCGCCTGCGCCGCGAGGATGCGCTGTTCGTGTTCTCGGTCGGCGGCGGGAACATCGAGAAGAACATCAGCCCCAACCTGGTCCATGCGCTCGAGCTGGCGCGCACGGTCGGCGCGAGCGTGGTCGGTGTCGTCGGCCGCGACGGTGGCTACACCCGCAAGGTCGCCGACGCGTGCGTGCTGGTGCCCACGGTCAACGAGGCCACCATCACCCCACACACCGAGGCGTTCCACGCGGTGATCTGGCACCTGCTGGTCTCGCACCCCAAGCTGAAGCGGACGCAGACCAAGTGGGAGTCGACGGAGCCGACCCGCCGGTGATCGCGCGGCGCGCCGTGTTCCTCGACCGCGACGGTGTGATCAACGCCGCTGTGGTGCGCGGCGGCAGGCCGTATCCGCCGGCGCGCCCCGAGGACGTCGAGATCCTGCTGGGGGTCGAGCAAGCGCTCGCGGACCTGCGGCGGGCCGGCTATCTTCTGGTCGTCGTGACCAACCAGCCGGATGTCGCACGCGGTACGCAGACGCGCGAGGTCGTGGACGCGATCCACGCCCGGCTCACCACCGCGTTGCCACTCGACGCGGTCTACTCCTGCTTTCACGACGACGCCGACCGCTGCGCGTGCCGCAAGCCGGCCCCCGGGCTCTTGCTCGACGCCGCGCGCGACCTCGGAATCGACCTGCCGGCCAGCATCATGGTCGGCGACCGCTGGCGCGACGTCGAGGCGGGGGCAGCAGCCGGCTGCCGCACGGTGTTCATCGATCGCGACTATGACGAGCGCAGGCCGCACGCATTCGACGCCAGCGCGCCCTCCCTCTCGGAAGCGGCGCCGTGGATCCTGACCGGAGCAACAAGATGACGAAGCTGAGTGACCTGCGGGTGAAGATCTTCGCGGACGGTGCGGACGTGAAGGGGATGATCGAGATGTACGCAAAGCCGTACGTGCGAGGGTTCACGACCAACCCGACGCTGATGCGCAAGGCGGGGGTGACGGATTACCGGGGCTTCGCACGCGAGGTGCTGTCGGCGATCCCGGACCGCCCGATCTCGTTCGAGGTGTTCTCGGACGATTTCGGCGAGATGGAGCGGCAGGCGCGCGAGATCGCGAGCTGGGGGCCGAACGTCAACGTGAAGATCCCGGTGACCAACACCCAGGGTGAGCCGTCTTACAAGCTGATCGGAGCGCTCGCGCGCTCCGGGATCCAGCTCAACGTGACCGCGGTGTTCACGCTGGAGCAGGTGCGCGACGTGGTGGCGCAGCTCGACGCACGGACACCGGCGTACGTGTCCGTGTTCGCGGGGCGGATCGCGGATACCGGGCGGGATCCGATGCCGCTGATGGCGGCAGCGCATGCGCTGGTGCACACACTGCCGCGAGCAGAGCTGATCTGGGCGAGCCCGCGAGAGCTGTTGAACGTGTTCCACGCCGACGCGGTCGGCTGCGACATCATCACGGTGACCAACGACGTGCTGGCGAAGCTGTCCAACGTGGGCAAGGACCTGGCGCAGTTCTCGCTCGAGACCGTCCAGATGTTCCGCACCGACGCGGTCAAGGCCGGCTTCACGCTCTGAGCGCGCGCTCGCCCGTGCCGTCGTTCGAGGACATCGAGCTTGCCGTGCTGGTGCCGTGCTTCAACGAGGCCGCGGCGATCGACAAGGTCGTGCGGGACTTCAAGGCGGCGCTGCCGTCCGCGACGATCTACGTCTACGACAACAACTCCACCGACGACACCTCCGGGGTTGCCGCGCGCGCCGGTGCCGAGGTTCGCCGCGAGCTGCGGCGCGGCAAGGGCAACGTGGTGTTCCGGATGTTTCAGGACATCGAGGCCGATGTATACGTGATGGTCGACGGGGACGACACCTACGACGCCGCATCGGCCGGCGCGCTGATCGAGCGGCTGGTCGCGGACCGGCTCGACATGGTCGGCGGTCGACGGGTCGAGACCCACCAGGCCGCGTACCGCGCCGGCCATCGCCTGGGCAACCGCGTCCTGACCGGCCTGGTCGGCTGGCTGTTCGGCGCGCAGATCGAGGACATGCTGTCGGG
>DATIPJ010000291.1:0-12446 GCA_035472155.1 Kofleriaceae bacterium | reverse complement strand
GATCTCGGTGGTGCGGGCCGTGATCGCGCCCCGCAGGCGGTCGATCCGGTCGTAGAGCTCGGTGAACTGCGGGTCCTCGATCCGGTTCAGGTTCACGAGGGTGCCCAGTGTGACCAGCCGGCGCGCGATCTCGGCCTCGGCCTGTGCGATCTCGCGCGCCTTGCGCTTCTGCTCGGCATCGAGCTCGGCGAGCCGGTGGGTGTGGCCCTCGCGCGCATCGGCGAGGCTGCGCTTGGCGGCGTCGAGCTCGGCCTTGGCGGCGTCGAGCCGCGCGGTCGCCTCGCTGATCGGGCGCTCCATCGACGCCAGCTTGCGGTCGATGTCCTGGCGCTCGGGCTCGAGCGCGGCGGCCTCCTTGCGGTGCTGCTCGGCGCCGCGGCGCAGGTCCTGGCGCTGCTCGCCCATCTCGGCGGTGCCGGCCTGGCGATCGTTGTCCTCGGCGGCCTTGAGGTAGGCGCGCTGGCGGCGCTCGAGCTCCTTGCGCTTGTCGCGCAGGCCGCGGCGCTGGGTCTCGAACGCGGCGAGCTCCTTCTGGACCTCGTCGACCATGCGCTCGGCCTCGCCGAGCTTGGTGTTGCGCTCGCGCTCGACGTCGACGAACTTGGAGTTCTCCTCGAGCTTGCGCGCGTCGACGTCGTTGTGCTCGCGGGTCAGCTGCGCCGCGCGCTCCTCGGCGGCGGTGATCGCGGCGTTCTCACCCGAGAACACGCGGCCGTCGACGCGCGCCGTGCGGGCGACCCCGCCGAGCGCGCCGAGCACCTGGTCGAGCGCGTCGGTGTCCTTCTTGATGTCGGCGCCCAGCGTCCGGATCGCGCCGCGACGCTGCCAGCGCGCACGCGCGAACCGCACGGTGTAGCGCGCCGAGTTGATGAGCCCGGGCTCGGGGATCTCGGGCACCGGGCTGACCGACGGCGGCGTGAACGGGCGATCGACCAGCGCCTCGGGCCGGTGGATCCGCGTCGGCGGCGGCTCGACGCCGTAGTCGTCGCGTGCGCGGGTCGCGGCGATCGCGAGCGACGCGGCGGCGGCCTCGTTGCGCGGCGGCGATGCGTCCGCCTCGCGGCTCGTGCCATGCGGGCGGCCGGTCGCGGCCCACGGCGGGTCGACGGGCGAGCCGGGGATCACCGGCGCCGGCAGCGGGCCCTGCGGAGGCGGCGCGGCCGCTGCCTGGGCTTGCAGCGCGGGCAGGCCGGCCCACGACGACTGCACCGGAGACGCGGGCGACCGCCCGGGCACTACCCCCGGCGGCAAGGCGCCCGACGAGCCAGTCCCCGGAGACGCCGCCGAGATCGGCGGAGGACCACCGGGGGCGCCGGGCTGCGGCGTGAGGCGCGGCGGGTTGCCCAGGATGCTGGGAACCGGACGCGGCGATCCGGGAGAGGGCGCGGTCGAGTCGGTGCGGCGGCGCGCGTTCGGACCCGCGCCCAGGTCGGGCGGAGGTGCCTCGCGACGCTGCGCGGCCGGCCCGGGCGACAGCGCGTTGGCGAGCGCGCGGTTCGCGTCGTCGGAGGACGCAGCGCCCGGCGCGATCGGAGAGAGCGGCGCCATCGGCGGCGGCGGCAGCCCGGTCGCGGTCTCGCGAATCGAGGACGTCGGCGCCAGGGGCGTGCTCGGTGGCGTTGGCGGCCCGGGCGCGCGCAGCCCGCTCGCGTGCGGCGCATTCGGCACGGTCGGTAGCACGCCCGCCGTCGTCACCGTCACGCCCGAGGGCGGCGCGCTCGACGACGCCGGCGCATGGGGCGGCGGATTCGTCGTCCCGGTCCGGCGCGGCGCGGTCACCGGCGGCGGCTGGGTCGTACCGGTGGCGCGCGGCGGCAGGAGGACGCCCGTCGCTGGCGCGTTGCGCGCCCGCCGCGGCGGCAGCGGCGGCAGGCGGCGGCCGCACGACTGGCACACCGCCAGCTCGTCGGCGTTCTCCGCGCTGCAGAACGGACAGAACCTCATTGCTACTGGCTCGCTTGCTCGCGGTCGTACACGATCTCGCCGTCGACGATCGTGTAGTCGATCTTGAGCTCGAGCAAGCTCTTGTCGGGTACGAGCTTGCCGCTGAACACGGTGACGTCCGCGCGGCGCCCCGGAGCCAGCATTCCTCGCGCATCCTCGGCGAATTCCGCATACGCGGCGCCGCGGGTGAACGCTGCGACGGCTTCCTCCAGGGTCATCCGCTGCGCAGGATACCAACCTCCTGCCGGCATGCCCTTGGCGTCCTGCCGTGTGACTGCCGAGTACAGGCCCAAAATCGGCGAGACCTGCTCGACCGGGAAATCCGAGCCGGCGGCGAACGGGATGTGGTTGTCGAGCATCGTGCGCCAGGCGTACGCGCCCTTGACACGGTCGGGCCCCAGACGCGCCTCGGCCCACGGCATGTCGCTGGTCGCGTGGGTGGGCTGCATCGAGGCGATGGCGTGCGCTGCCGCCATCCGCGGCACGTCCTTGGGCGCGATCACCTGCGTGTGCTCGATGCGCAGCCGGTGATCGCCCGGGTGCGCCGCCTCGGCAGCGGCGAACGCGTCGATCACGGCGCCCACGCCGGCGTCCCCGATCGCGTGGATCGCCACGCCCCAGCCGCCGGCGACCGCGGCCTCGACCGCGCGCTTCATCGCGTCGGGGCTGGTCCGCCACAGCCCCTGGTTCTTCGGGTCGTCGGTGTACGGGGCATACAGCCGCGCGCCGCGCGAGCCGAGCGCGCCGTCGGCGTAGAGCTTCACGCCTCGCATCGTGAACCGCCCGGTCGGCGGGAGCGGCGCGGTGGCGTACCGCTCGATCTTGTCGGGCGCGGTCAGGTACGCATAGACCCGGATCGGCAGCTGATGCGCCTCGGCGAGCTTGCGGTACGCGTCTGCAGTCGCCTCCTCGATCCCCATGTCGTGCACGCCGGTGAGGCCCTCGGCGATCGCGACCTTGGCCGCCGCCTGCAACCGCTGCGCGCGCAGCTCGGGGCTGGGCTCGGGCTGCTTGCGGAACACCAGGCCCTCGGCGTTGTCGATCAGGACGCCCGTCGGCTCGCCGGCGCCGTCGCGCACGATCTTGCCGCCGTCGGGATCGCGCGTGCGCCTGGTGATGCCGGCCTCGCGCAGTGCGACCGAGTTGACCCAGATCGCGTGGCCGTCGATCCGCGTCAGCACGACCGGGCGGTCGCCGACCGCGGCATCGAGCCGCTTCCTCGTCGGGAACTGCTGCCCGGGCCACTTGTTCTGGTCCCAGCCGCGCCCGAGCAGCCACTGCCCGGCCGGCCGCGCCTTTGCGGCCTCGGCCATCTTGGCGACCGCCGCCTCCTCGGACGGCAGGTCGCGCAGCGAGACGTTCTCGAGGTCGGTCCCCAGGCCGTAGAGGTGGCAGTGCGCATCGACCAGCCCCGGCGTCGCCGAGCGCCCGTGCAGATCGATCACGCGCGTCGACGGCCCGGCGAGCGCGCGCACGGTCGCCGCGTCACCGACGGCGAGGATGCGGTCGCCCTTCCACGCGGCAGCCTCGGCGCGCGGCCGCTGCGGATCCATCGTCCACAGATCGCCGCCGACCACCACGACGTCGGCGACCTCGGCGGTGCTGGGCGAGCCGCCGGCGGTGCCGGGCGAGCCGCCGGCGGCGCCGGGCGAGCCGGCGGTGGCGGGCTGGGGTTTGTCGCTGCCACCGCAAGCGGCGGCAAGCGCGCTAATCAGTGAGACCGATCGCGAGATAGATTTGGAAATCACGGGCTTCGAGACCATACCCAAAATCGAGCCCCAGAAGTGGCAACACGATCTGCCTTAGATAGAGCCGGGTCCCGACCCCGACCGAGTTCTTGAACGGCGCCAGCGCGGAGTTGTCGCTGCGCTGCGCCCGGGGCAGGTAGTTGCGCTCGGGGTTGGAGGCGTTGCGGAACGTGATGTATCCGGAATCGAAGAACCCCAGGCCGCGGATCGACAGCCCCGAGACCGAGATCAGCGGCAGCGAGTACTCGAGGTTCGCCAGCACGCGCACGTCGCCGCGGAACTCGTCGTTGAGGTAGCCGCGCATCGACGTGCCGCCCATCGTGAATTCCTGCTGAAACGGCAGATCCTTGCCGACATTGATCGACGCCTTGGCGATCAGGTTGTGGCGCTCGAGCACCTGCACCGCCCTGAACAGCGAGAGGTTGAGGATGTAGTAGTGGAAGTCCGAGCCGAGCCCCGGCAGCGCGTACTCGATCGACGCCTGGTACTTGTAGCCGCTCTGCACGCCGTACCAGTTGGCGCGGCGATCGATCGCGAGGCTGATCTCGTTCGAGACGTCCCAGCCCTTGGGCCCGGGCCTGGGTGGAGCGTCGATGCTGGCGTCGGGGTCCGTCGTGATCTGGCCGATGTCCGTCGTCAGCGCCTTCACGTCCTTGTAGTTGACGTGCGCGGCGCGCAGCCGGTAGTCGAGCTTGAGCCCGCCGAACAGCTCGACGCCGAGCTTGATGCCGGCGTTGAGGTAGTTCATGCGCGACTGGCGCACCGGCTGGGGGTCGGCGAGGTAGCTGCTCGCAGGCTCGTACTCGATGACGCGCGAGGTCTTGAGGTACGTGTCGAGCTGCGAGTACAGCCGCGTGCCCCAGAGCTTGGGGATCACCCACGCGCCGATGAAGAACGAGTCGCCCGTCGCGATCTGGCCGTAGAGCAGGAGCTTCTGGTTCTCGCCGAACAGGTTGTTCTCACCGAACCCGACGCCGCCGCCGGTGTTGGTGGGCTGGTTGTAAAATGCCGGGGCTATCACCCAGGAGTGCTTGTCCTTCACCGTGAGGTGGACGCGCACGCCCGCCTCCTTGCACGGCGGGTGCGTCTGCGGGCCGCAGGCTTCCCAGAAGCCGTCGACCTCCTTGAACAGACCGCTCGACACCAGGTCGGCCTTGATCTGGTCCATCATCTCCTTCGACCAGTCGTCGCCGACCTCGATCTTGGCGATCAGCTCGACGGTGGCAGAGGTTGTCTTGGTATTGCCCTCGATCACGATGTCGCGGATCGTGTCGGCGGCGGCGGCGCGAACGGCGGCAAGCGCGATCGCGAACGAGAGAGCAGCGGCTCGCACAGAAATAGTATGGCACGAGGAGATCACCGCACGCGCGTCGCCGATCACACGAGTTGGCACCCGTGTTAACGCCTTGGCACCCGTGTTAACAACGATGCATGAACCCCGCTGAGGTCGCCACCGCACTGCTCATCGAGCGCACCCTGCAGGCCTCGCCTGCGTACCGAAAGGTCGACGAATCCCTGTATGTCATCAAGCAGGGCTCAGCGTACGTGATGATCAGCGTGGTCCCCTGGGGCGATAACCGGGCGATGGTGCGCTGCACCGCACAGCTGGTGAAGGGCGTCGACGTCGATGGCCCGCTCGCCAAGCAGCTGCTCACCCTCAACTGCCACCTGCGGTTCGGGGCGTTCGCGGTCGACCCGGCCGAGCACACGGTGCTGTTCACGCACACGATCCTGGGGGGCACCACGCTCGATGCCGAGGAGCTCCACGCCACGCTGCGCGATGTCGCGCTGATCGCGGACGAGTACGACGACAAGCTGATGAAGAAGTACGGCGGCCAGCGCATGATCGACCTCCTCGAGGAGGCCGCGATGGAGCGGATCATGGAAAAGGACCCCGACAGCTTCAAGTTCGACGACTGACCAAGGCGGCGCGTCCTCGAGCCGCCGTCTCCGTACAGGCGCAGCCGGCAGAATGCCGGCAAGCCGATAGACAGAGGGAGAATCGAAAGATTCTCACTCTCTGAGAAAAGAGCCCCATGGCTTCGCACGACGATCCTACCCTCGGCTTTGGCACGCGCGCGATCCACGCCGGCCAGGTGCCCGACGCGACCACCGGCGCCGTGATGACGCCGATCTATTACACCTCGACGTACGCCCAGCAGTCGCCGGGCGTGCACAAGGGTTTCGAGTACTCGCGCACCCACAACCTGACGCGGTTCGCGCTCGAGGCCAACCTTGCCTCGCTCGAGGGCGGCACCGCCGGGCTGTGCTTTGCGTCGGGGCTCGCCGCCACGTCGACGCTGCTCCAGCTGTTCGACGCCGGCAGCCACGTCATCGCGTGCGACGACCTCTACGGCGGGACATTTCGCCTGTTCGACAAGGTCTACCGCCGGCTGGGCTTCGAGTTCGACTACGTCGATCCGCTCGACGGCGCCGCCGGCGTCGAGGCGGCGATGCGCCCGAGCACGCGCCTGGTGTGGATCGAGACGCCGACCAACCCGATGCTCAAGCTCGTCGACATCGCGGCGGTCGCGGCGGTGTGCAAGCGGCGCGGCGTCCTGCTCGCCGTCGACAACACGTTCATGACGCCGTACTTCCAGCGGCCGCTCGAGCTTGGCGCCGACATCGTCGCGCACTCGATGACCAAGTACTTGAACGGCCACTCGGACGTGGTCGGTGGCGCGCTGATTGTGAAGGACCCGGCGCTGCGCGATCGCCTCGCGTTCCTGCAGAACGCCGTCGGTGCGGTGCCCTCGCCGATGGACAGCTTCCTGGTGCTGCGCGGCACCAAGACCCTGCACGTGCGCATGGAGCGCCACGAGACCAACGCGCACGCGCTGGCCAACTGGCTCGCCCGCCACCCGCAGGTCGAGAAGATCATCTACCCGGGGCTCGAGTCGCACCCGCAGCACGCGCTGGCGCGGCGCCAGGCGCGCGGGTTCGGCGGCATGATCAGCTTCGTGCTCGCCGGCGGGCTGCCCGCCTCGCGCAAGTTCCTCTCGACCTGCCAGATCTTCACGCTCGCCGAGTCGCTCGGCGGTGTGGAGTCGCTGATCGAGCATCCGGCGATCATGACCCACGCGAGCGTCCCGCCCGATCGCCGCGCGCAGCTCGGCATCGCCGACGGCTTCATCCGGCTGTCGGTCGGCATCGAGGACCTCGCCGACCTCCAGGGCGACCTCGATCGCGCGTTTCGCGCCGCCAAGTAGGCGCGGCGCCTGGGCCAACCGCTACGGGTTGGCCGGAAATGCGCGGCGCGCCGATTCGTCCTCGACGATCTCGCCGTTGCGCCACACCCAGCGCTCGCGCCGCGCCTGCGAGGCGCAGCACGCACCGTCGCCCTCGGCCAGCACGTTGCGCTCGACGATCACCGCGCCGCCATCGACCGCGACGCGTCGGATGCCGCCATCGCCGCGGTCGCCGCCGGGGATCATCGCCAGCTCGGCGACCTTGCCGGCGCGCATGGTGTAGACGCGGACGTCCGAGAACCGCCCGGTCCCGCCCGTCGACATCACGCTCGAGATGATCGCGTCCTCGACGCCATCGCCGTTGACGTCGGCGAACACCGGGCGGGCCACGCTGTAGCTCCCGCCACCCGCGTCGCCGGTCTGCAGCGCGCCTTCGCCGTCCTTGACCGCGACCGGGCCGAGCTCGTCGAGCACGTAGGTGCGGTTCTGCCAGTCGATGCCGCGCACCTCGCTCGCTGCGCCGTGCGCGCCGTCGGCCTGGTTGGCGAGCGGCGCCTGGGCCGCGCCATGCGCGCAAGCCACCGTGGCCACGACGACCACCGCCGCAGTCATCGATGCCGTCATCACTGTCTTCACCGTCTTCCGAGCGCCCCGGGCTCCGCTCGGCTGTGAGCGACGCGCTTCGCTCATTGCGCCAGGCGCTCGAGCACCTGCTCGCCGAAGTCGGCGGGCGGATCGGGCTCGGGCAGGTTGCCGTAGATCGCGGCGATGTCGCGCATCGGGACATCGTCGTTGCCCAGGCCCGTGCCGTAGCGGCCGTAGGGGAACTCCGCCCCCTTGCGCAGCGAGACCTCGCCCGAGACCTTGCCGATGAAGCCTTTGTGGAGCGCCGTGCCGACGCGCGCCGGGCAATGGCACGGGTTCATCGGATTGACGTGCTCGCAGCGCGGCGCCAGGTAGTCGCCGACCTTCTTGCGCGCGCGCGAAAGCCGGACCTTGTAGGCGCTCTCCGAGATGCCGAGGCTCTTGGCGGCGGGCTCGTCGGAGAGCTTCAGCACGTGGCACACTACGAACGCCGAGCGCTCCCCGGGCGGCAGGCAGTTGATGACCGCCGTCATGCAGCCCTGCTTGAGCTCCCACAAGAGGAAGTCGCGCTGCGGATCCGACAGCGAGCGCACGACATCGGTCCGCGTCGCCTCGCCGCGCAGCGTCTCGTCGAGCATGTCGAAGTCGACCTCGGGCTGGCGCGGGAGCCGATCCTCGAGCAGCTTGTTCGCGATCCCGAGCAGCCAGAGCTCCATCTCCGCCTCGGGCGCATCGGCCGGCCGGCGGTCGAGCTGGTCGACCGCTGCCGCGAAGATGTCCATCAGGTAGCGCTCGGCGCGATCGCGATCGAGGGTCAGGCGGAACACGAAATTGTAGAGACGGCGCCAGTGCGGCTCGACCAGGGGTCGAAGCTGCTCGCGGTCCACCTTGGGCCCCATCGAGACGATGGTACACCACACCGTCGGCCGGGTGACCTTCGCCGTGATAGCGTTGCGCCGGTGACCGGACCGAGCGGACGCCTTGTGTCCCTGGGCGCTCCGGTCGCCCTGCTCGTCGGGCTCGCCGGCGCCATCATCGTCGCTTGCTACACGGTCCCGACGCCGAACTGCGGCTTTCTCTGCGGCCCCGGCGGCGCATGCCCTGCGAGTTACACCTGTGCAGACGATCACCGCTGCCACCGGATCGGCGCCCCGGCCGATCTGGTGTGCGCGACGGCGGATGCGCCGCTCCCCTTCGACGCCAGCCTCGACACCGCCGTCGACGCGCCACCCGATGCACCACCGGACGCGCCGCCCGATGCACCACCGGACGCGCCCCCCGATGCACCACCGGACGCACCGCCCGATGCACCACCGGACGCGCCACCCGATGCACCACCGGACGCACCACCCGATGCACCACCCGACGCCACCCGAGCCTGATCATCACCGCATCTACCCGACCGCGCGGGCATCGACGCACCATCTGAGCGCGAGAGCGCTCCCATCGCTGCCATCGAGCGACGTGCGCTGACCGACGCGAGAGCACCACGCGCCGTTCGTCGCCAGCGCGCCGGCGGGTCAGTCGGGCTGCGAGACCAGCTTGGGCTTGGCCGGCGGCGGCGCCGGCGCGGCGCTGAGCGGCGGCTCGGACTCGACGAGGCCGGCGCGGCCGGTGACCTCGCCGCGCGGGTCCTGGACGGCGGCCAGCTCGCGGCTGATGTCGGCGACGATGTCGGCCTTCTCGCGATAGGGCATGAAGGCGCTCTTGAAGCCGGCGATGATGATCTCCTTGATCGTGTGGAGCGACCAGCCGTAGTGCTGGTGGCAGAGGTGCAGCTCCTTGGTGACGGTGGTGTCCGACATCAGGCGGTTGTCGGTGTTGATCGTGACCCGGAGGCCATAATCGACGAAGAAGTCGACCGGGTGGGTATCCCAGCTGGTCGCGGCGCGGGTCTGCAGGTTCGACGACGGGCAGACCTCGAGCGGGATGCGGTGGTCGTTGACGTAGTTGAGCAAGTCGCCGCTCTCGACCAGGCGGGTGCCGTGGTCGATCCGGTGCGCGCCGCACTTGTGGATCGCCTGGTGCACCGAATCGGGGCCAAATGACTCACCGGCGTGCGCGGTGCAATTGATGTTGTTGTCGACGACGAGCTGGAACGCGTGCTTGTGCAGCTTGGCGGGATTGTTCACCTCGCTGCCGGCGAGATCGAAGCCGACCACGCCGCGGTTCTTGAACGCGATGCACAGCTCGGCGATGCGCAGGCTCGACTCGGGGCCGAGCGAGCGGATCGCGCACAGGATGACGCCGTAGCGGATGCCGAGCTCACGCTTGGCCATCCGGAGGCCGCGCAGCACGGCCTCGACGACCTGCGCCGGCCGCAACCCCTCGCGGGTATGGAGCAGCGGGGAGTAGCGCACCTCGATGTAGCGGACGTTCTCGCTCCAGGCGTCCTCGGCGAGCTCGTACGCGCAGCGCTCGAGGGCGGCCTCGGCCTGCATGACGCTGAGCGTGATGTCGAACGCACGCAGGTAATCGTCGAGCGATGCCACGGCCTCACCGGCCACCAGCATGCGGTGCAGCTCACCCCGGTCGAAGGTCGGCAGCTTGACGCCCTGCTTCCGGGCCAGGTCGATCACCGTGTCGATCCGCAGCGAGCCATCGAGGTGGCAGTGCAGGTCGGTCTTGGGCAAGCGGTGGATCAGTGCCTGGGGAATCTCGGCCGTACTCATCTACCGACTATCCGTCGGGGGCACGGCAGCTGCAACTGGGTTCGATCAACCATGCGAATCTCAGCACTAACGTTGATGTTCCTGGTCGGCGCTGGGTCGCTCGTGTCAGCGTCGCCCGTTCGCGAAGAGAACACAGAGCGCGTCAGCTACAACGAGCGCCGCACGAACGCGGCCAAGCCGAAGGCTGAGCCGGGCTGGGTCGAGCTGGCGTCCGCGACGCCGGCGAGCCACGGCCGCGAGTTCGTGGAGGTCGGGGCCGACGCGGGTGCGTTCACCCAGCTGCGTCTCTCCGCGGCATCCGGCCGGTCGGGCATCCGGGCGGTCCGCGTCGACTACCAGGACGGGAGCCGGCGCACGTTCGAGATCGAGCGGGTGCTGGCCCCGAAGTCCCGCCCGGTCTACGTCGACCTCCGCGGCTCGCGTGAGCTGCGCCAGGTGATCGTGATGACCGACCGCGACTCGCGCGGCAGCTACCGGCTCGAAGGAAATACCCTCGAAGCCAGCGTCGCGAACCGATAGCGACCTGGCTACGACGCGACGTCGCGGCTCGCCGGCTCGGCGGCGCCATGGCCCGAGGCACGCGCGACCGCGTCATCGAACCCCCACTTGTTGGCGACCACGAACAGCGGGCGTCCCTTCACCTCCTCGAAGATCCGCGCGATGTACTCGCCCTGGATCCCGTTGGAGAGCAGCGTCAGCCCGCCGAAGAACAGCATCACGATGAGCAACGACGCGTAGCCCGGTGCCTTGATCCCGAACACCAGCTTCTGGATCAGCGTTATGGCCAGGTAGATGAACGCGCCAAGCGCCGACAACGCACCGAGGTAGGTCCAGACCTTGAGCGGCAGGGTCGAGAACGAGAACAGGCCGTCGAGCGCGAACCGCCACAGCTTCCAGAGCGACCACGTGCTGCGGCCGCCGGCCCGCGTGTTGGCCTGGAACTCGACGGTCTCGGTCTTGAAGCCCGGCCACGCGAAGATGCCCTTCATGAACCGGCAGCGCTCGGGCATCTGGTTGATCACGTCGACGATCTTGCGATCGAGCAGCCGGAAGTCGCCGGCGTTGGCCGGGATCTCGACGTCGTTCATCCGGCGCATCACGCTGTAGTACAGGCGCGCGCTGGTGCGCCGCATCAGACCTTCCTCGGTGCGGCGCGACCGCACGCCGATCACCATGTCGGCGCCGGCGCGCCACCGGGCGACCATCTCGGGAATCACCTCGGGCGGGTGCTGCAGGTCGCAGTCGATCGGGATCACCGCGCGCCCGCGAGCGTGCGCGAGCCCGGCGGACAGCGCGACATCTTTGCCGAAGTTCCGCGCGAGGCCGACAACCTTGAGCCGCGGATCGGCCGCGCGCGCTGCGAGCAAGAGGCCGAGCGTGTTGTCGCGGCTGCCGTCATCGACGAACACGATCTCCCACGGCTCGCCGAGCGCATCGAGCACCGGGGTGATCGCCTGCACGAAGGCCGCGAGGTTCTTGGCCTCGTTGTAGGCAGGTGCGACGATCGATATGACCGGGGCGTCCATATCCAGCGACTCTCTTAGCACGGACGCCCGGAGCGCGGCGCGAGGGTCGACGGTGGGCGCGGTCACAGCACGCGCGCCGCGGCGATCACGAAGCATTCGGTCGGACGGCAGGCGAGGGCCCAGTACGCGCCGTGTTTCCAGGGCACGTACTCGAGCTTGGCGTCGCGCGCGGTGCCGAGCCGGCGGGCCTCGCCGTTGACCTGGTACGCGAACACCTCGACGTCGGTGCCGCGCAGCGCCGGCGGTAGCACCACGGCGCGCGTCGTCGTCGATCCGCGGCGCTCGATCGCGCCGGCGTAGGCCTCGAAGCCGGTGGGCAGCCAGCGCGCCACGAGCAGGGTCGGCCGCGGCAGACGGGGGGCCTGGCCCGCGAACTCGACGACCAGATCGAGCTGATCGAGCCGGCCCGAGGACGCGAGGCGCTGGCGCAGGTCCTCGATCGCCGCCTGCGCGGCCCGGTGGACCGAGGTGATGTCGATGCCGCGGATCTTGCCGAGCTCCAGGCCGCCGTGCTCGTCGAGGCAGCTCGGCGGCGAGACCTGGTAGCGCGGCACGAGCCGGACGTCCGACACCCCGAGCGGCGCATCGATATCGACCGCGCGGAAGATCACGCCGCGCAGGCCGAAGTAGCTGGCGACCAGCTCGCGCTTCTTGGCGTCGCGGAAATCATCGCCGAGGAACCACCACGAGTCATCGACCTGCTCGAACGACTGGGCGGTGAACACGCTGCCGCGCGGCGCCGCCGCGAGCGCAGCCAGGCGATCCGCGCTCTGCGCGCTCAAC
>DATIPJ010000290.1:0-3058 GCA_035472155.1 Kofleriaceae bacterium | reverse complement strand
GCGCATGTGGGGGCGCCGTGTGCATTTGCGTGAGGTGGTCAATGGAGACGGCTCAAGATCAGGAGAACTGGCGATCCTTGCACGAGCGGCTGCGAGGCATTGCACGACGGCGTGCAGCCCTCGATGCCGAGGAGGCTCGTTGCCTGCGAAATGCGTATGCCATGAAGCTGTGGCGACATCTGGGCTACGCGCACATGAACGAATATCTCGAGCGCGAGCTGGGCTATTCGCCTCAGGTCGGCATCGAGAGACTGCGCGTTGCGCATGCCCTTGCCGATCTGCCGCAGATCGAGGCCAGCCTCGATGCCGGCCACCTGGCCTTCTCGGCCGTTCGCGAGCTGACACGCGTGGCCAGCGCGGAGACCGAGCAAGACTGGCTCGACAAGGTTCGCGGCAAGAACCTGCGGCAGATCGAGGGCATGGTGTCCGGCAAGAAGCGCGGCGACCGACCTGAGGATCCCAGCAACCCGGACCTGGTCCTGCGCGTCGTGCGGCTCGAGCTCGCGCCGGAGGTCTTCGCGCTGCTTCGCCAGTGCCAGAGCGCCCTGGCGGACGAGCACGGCGGTCGCCTCGATGACAACGCGCTGGTCGAGGTCATGTGCCGTCGCGCGCTCGAGGGCAGCGTCCAGGCCGATCGGCCCGCATACCAGATCGCGATCACGCAGTGCGAAGGATGTGGTCGCGCATGGCAGAACGGCGCCGGCCGGGAGGTCGATGTCGGTCGCGAGGTCGTCGAGCGTGCCCATTGCGACGCCGAGCTCATCGGGCCACTCGACGCTCGCGATCCGAAACGCGTTCGAACGACCGTCACGTCTCGCGTACGCCGACAGGTCTTCGCACGCGATCACTATCGCTGCACGGTGCCAGGCTGCCGGTCAGCGCGAAATCTCGATATCCATCATATCGAGTACCAGAGTCACGGAGGCGGACATGAGATCCAGAATCTGACGACGCTGTGCAGTGCGCACCACATGTCGCTTCACGAAGGCCGATTGTCGATCGGCGGCGCCGCCCCCGATGCACTGGACTTCACGTGGCGCGAGCCCATCGGTCCAGGAGCGCCGGACCACCATCCTCCACAGGGCGGTGACCAGAAGCTCGGTCCGGAGCAGCCGTGTGTCCGACCGTCGCCACAGCCTCCGAGTACGCCGCATGTGCAGCCGTCGCCACAGGCTCCGAGCACGTCGCATGTGCAGCCGTCGTCACAGGCCCCGAGCGCGTCGCACGCTCAGTCGTCGCCACAAGCGCCGAGCACGTCGCATGCCCAGCCGTCGCCACGGGCTCCGAGCACGTCGCATGTGCAGCCGTCGCCACGGGCTCCGAGCGCGCCGCATGTGCAGCCGTCGCGACAAGCTCCGAGCGCGCGAGTCCAGGACCGCCCAGCTCACGCCCGCAGCGCACGCAGCGATTCCGCCGACGCCGCCCGCATCGCCCCATCATCGGTCAAGCCATTGGCACCGCACGCCAGGCATTCTTCGCCAGCTCCTGACGTCTCTATTGAGCCAGAGGATGCGACTGCGGCGATGATCGAAGAGGAGGCTTGCCTGGCGCTGGTCATCGCCGGATATCGCTCGCGGGAAGCCCGAGCCGCGGTCGAAAGCGCCCGACCTTATCTGGGGACGGCCGCGACGCTGGAACAGGTGATCCGAGCAGCGCTCCACCAGTTCGGTTCGGTGGCCGCGACGTTCAGAAGTTCGGGCCCCTGATCACGGACCGGTGATCCGAGAGGAGCGCTTCGCCGGTGCGGTCCAATGCCGATGCGTTTTTGGGTCGTCACAGCTCAGATGCTCGAGCCAATCGGGAGTTCAGCGTCGACCGCCACAAGCGCTGGACCCCACGTGCGGGCTGGCCGTGCGAAACCGGTGATCCGAAGGACCACTTCGCGGGTGTGGCGCAGTGCCGACGCGGTTCGGTCGCTACGAGGTCAGACGCTCGAGCCGATCGAGTTCAGCGTCGACCACAAGCGCTGGCCCCCCACGTGGGGGCGGGGCAGGCGGAACCGGTGATCCGGGAGAAGCACTTCGCCTGTGCGGTTCAATGACGATGCGGTTTGGTCGCGATGCGGTTTGGTCGCGACAAGCTCAGATGCTGAGTCGATCGGGACTCTCTTCCTCCGAACTCTCTTCCTCCGAAATCAATTTTAGATCTCCCGATCGCGGACTGGTGCGAGCATCCGGACTGTGGGCAGTGGCGTGAGGTCGGAGGCCGCGCGGATGCGGATTCCGCAGCCTTGGCGCGCGGCCAACGACCGAGCCACTGTCAGGCCACCCGCGCGACTCTGCTCAACCTGCGCTCGGGCGCGAGCCATCTGTTGTATCGGTCGATCGAGCACGGGCGCTGGAACCCCAGGGGGAAAACAACATCGAGTGCATCGGTTGATCGAGCATGCATGGGCGCTGAATCCCCACGGGGGCGAACGCATCAAATCTGTATTGGTGCGGGCGAGCACGGGCGCTGGACCCCCACGTGGGGGCGGCCGTGGGGGGCGGCCATCGCGGCGTGGGCTCAGTGCGGCGGGGCGGGGGTCTGGAGCAGGTCGGGGAGGGCCTCGCCGAGGAGGGCGACGAGGGAGGCCATGACGGCGACGCTGGCGCGCTCCCAGGCGTCCGGCGCGTGGTAGGTGGGGTCACCGCCCGGGGCGTCGACGAGGTCGCTGACGCCGCGCAGGATCAGGACGCGGGTGCGATTGTGCGTGGCGACCCAGGCGATCGCCCCGGATTCCCAGTCGCCGACGCTCGCGTGGTACTTGGCCGCGAGGGTGGCGATCGCCGCGGGGTCGAGGTCGCGGTCGCCCGAGACCAGAGGGCCGACGACGACCCGGTTGGCGAGGTGGGTCGGCCACAGCGAGGTGTCGAGCTTGGTGGCGTAGTCGGCGATCGCCTCGTCGGGGTCGCCCATCATCTCGACGATGTCGTAGATCGTGGTCTGGCTGGCGAGCACGATGTCGCCGACCTTGCGTGCGCCGCCGAAGCCGCCGCAGGTGCCGAGGTTGACCACGAGGACAGGGCGCCATCGATCGATGGCGTACTGGGTCGAGCCCGCGGCCGCGACCTTGCCG
>DATIPJ010000289.1:0-2345 GCA_035472155.1 Kofleriaceae bacterium | reverse complement strand
CACCTCGACGCCAACATGGTCCGGTCGGCCATCCCGGCGCTGCCCCTCGACGAGATCGATCTGCTGTTGGTCGAGAACGTCGGCAACCTCGTGTGCCCGGCCGAGTTCAGGATCGGCGAGGACGCGCGCGTGATGGTGAGCGCGGTGACCGAGGGCGAGGACAAGCCGCTCAAGTACCCGCTGATGTTCCGGGCCTGCGAGCTCGTGATCGTCAACAAGATCGACCTGCTCCCGCACCTCGACTTCGACCTCTCAAAGCTCCTGTACAACATCGACGCGGTGCACCCGGACGTCGAGACGATCGTGCTGAGCGCCCGGACCGGCGAGGGCGTCGAGGCATGGCGCGATTGGCTGCTGCGGATCGCCGCGCGCGCCCCGGAGGAGGCCGTTGCTTGACTGTCGCCGCGCTGCTCGCGGAGCGGACGGAATGCAATGCGCGGTTCTTCGAGGAGTCGGCCGGCCGGCTGGCGCGCGTATGCCATCTGATGGCCGAGCGGTTCGCGCGCGGCGGGCGGCTGATCGCGTTCGGCCGCTCTCCGGCGGCGCGATCTGACGCGCGCCACGTCGCGGTCGAGTTCGTCCATCCGGTGATCGTCGGCAAGCGGGCGCTGCCGGCGATCGGGGCTCGCCGGCGAGGGCGGCGACATCGCCGGCCAGGTCGCGCTGATCGCGGCTCCGGACGACATCGCGATGGGCTTCGGCGCGGACTGTGACGACGCGATCGCGGTAGCGCGTGGGCGCGGCTGCCTCACGATCGCGTTCTCGCCGGACGCGCGCGCCGAATGGGAGTTCGACCCACCGACATCCGACCCGTGCATCCGCCAGGAGCTCATCGAGACGCTCTACCACGTGTTGTGGGAGCTCGTCCACGTGTTCTTCGAGCACCGCGGGCTGCTCGAGGGCAGGACCGAGCGCCGCGTCCACGACGCCGGCGCGTCGAGCTTCCTGTATCCGTTCCTCGACGAGCGCGAGAGCGACCTCGACGCTGTGCTCGAGGACGTGCGCCGGTCGGTGCTGATGAAAGCCGCAGAGGTCGGGGCGCTGCGCGATCAGACGCTGACCGATAACGCGGCGGTGCTCGTCGCCGCAGCGGACGCGCTGCGCGCGAGCTTCGACCACGGCGGCAAGCTGCTCGCGCTCGGCAACGGCGGATCGGCCACCGACGCGATGGACGTCATCGCAGACTTCCGAGCGTCGGGTCGGCCCGCGATCGACCTGACTGAGGACCCCGGGATCCTGACCGCGATCGCGAATGACATCGGCGTCGAGGCGATCTTCTCTCGGCAGGTGATCGCGTACGGCGCGATCGGGGATGCGCTGCTGGCGCTGTCGACGTCGGGCAATTCGGGAAACGTGATCGAGGCGCTGGGCGAGGCGCGGCGGCGGGGTCTCGTGACGATCGCGATGGTCGGCTACGACGGGGGCCGCGTCGCCGCCGAGGAGCTCGCAGATCACGTCGTGGTCACGCGTTCCGAGCACATCCCGCGGATCCAGGAGGCCCAGGCGAGCGCGTACCACGCACTCGTGGAGCTGGTGGGATGACCGTCGTCTGCCGCGCGCGGGTACGGGTGACCGGCACCGTGCAGGGCGTCGGCTTTCGCCCGTACGTCTACCGGCTGGCCGGCGAGCTCGGGCTCGGCGGGTTCGTGCTGAACGACGCCCGCGGGGTGCTCATCGAGGTCGAGGGCGATGCCGATGTGGTCGACCGGTTTCTCGCGCGCCTGCCGTCCGAAGCGCCGCCGCTCGCGGTGGTCGAGCAGGTCGTCGTCGAGGAGGGGGCCCTCGCGGGCGAGCGCGCCTTCGAGATCCGCGACAGCGTCGGTGGCGACGTTCCCGACGCCCCGGTGACACCCGACACCGCGACGTGCGACGACTGCCTGCGCGAGATGCTGGACCCGGGCGACCGCCGCTTCCGCTATCCGTTCATCAACTGCACGAACTGCGGTCCCCGGTTCACGATCGTGCGCGGGGTGCCCTACGACCGCCCGCTGACCACGATGGCGGGCTTCACGATGTGCCCGGCATGCCGTGCCGAGTACGAGGACCCCGCCGACCGGCGCTTCCACGCTCAGCCCAATGCCTGTCCGGCGTGCGGGCCTTCGCTGCGGCTGCTCGGAGCCGACCGCGAGCCGATCCCCGGCGACCCCCTCGCTGCCCTCGCCACCGCCCTGCGCGCGGGCGCAATCGCCGCCATCAAGGGCATCGGCGGCTATCACCTGGCCTGCGTGGCCGGCGACGAGATCGCGGTGGCGGCGCTGCGGGCCCGAAAGCACCGCGAGGACAAGCCGTTCGCATTGATGGCGCCGTCGGTGGGCGCCGCCGAGGCGCTCGTGTCACTCGACGTG
>DATIPJ010000288.1:0-10557 GCA_035472155.1 Kofleriaceae bacterium | reverse complement strand
CCTTGAGCGCCGTGCCCTCGGTCTGCAGCACCGACATGACGCCGATCGTGATCGGCGTGGTGATCGCAAGGTCATCGCCGAGCGCGGGCGGGAACAGCGCGGTGATGTTGTTGGCGACGATCATCGCCACACCGCCGGCGTTCTGCACGTTGAGCGCGGCCGCCTTGAACGTGCAGGCGGCGCTGCGATCGACCAGCACGACCTTGCCGGTGGCCGGCGCGACCAGCGGCTGGCACGCATCGGTCGTCGTGCCGTTGGTCGGATCGCCGTCGTCGGCGAGGACGACCGGCGCGGTGAGCTCGAAGCTCTTGTTGCCGAACACGCAGCGGCCGGTCGCCGGCTTGCGGTTGGCGATGAACAGCGAGCGATCGTCGAACCCGTCCCACACGAACACCTGCATGCGCGGCGGCAGGCCATCCGCCGGCGTCGACATGTTCGCGTTGTTGCGCGAGCCGCCGTTGGCATTGTCTTGCGCCTCGGCCAGGATCGCGTCGCGATCCTCGCCGCCGCGGTTGAAGTTGCGGTCCTGGCCGTTGCCGGCAGCCTCGGTGAAGCCGGCGTCGTACCAGAAGTCGTGCAGCCAGTTGATCGTGTAGAACAGCTGCGCGATGCCGGCCATCTGCTGGGCCTGCGAGGCGGTCACGCTGACCGAGGTGTTGAACGTGCGATCGAACGTGCGCGGACCGGTCAACGTCGCGCGGAAGTCGCCGAACGTGAGCCCGTCGGGCGGGCTGATGTCGGTGTAGGCCTCGACGTTGTTGCCGATCGTCTCGGTGCGGCCCGCGGCCAGCCACGGATCGGGAACGGCCGCGCCCGCCGGGTGGTTGAGACCGTCGACCGATACCAGGTTGGGCAGCACGTACTTGGGATAGTTGACGGTGTTCGGGCGGCCGACCGCGTGCGGCGTGATGTCGACGATCGGCCCGTCGAACGGCCGGAGCTCGCCGGTCGAGTCGGCGAACACGCGGTAGGTGAACGCGACGTCCTCCTTGAGGTTGGTGCGGTCGAGGATCCGGCCATCGGCCGCGATCACCGTGCGGAAGGCCTCGCCGTCGGTCGAGCTCGCGTCGCTGGAGTAGGCCTCGATGACCCACGCCGGCGTCAGGATCTTGCCCTCGACGACCCAGGCCTGGCGCGCGCGCGACAGCGACACCGAGACATCGCCGCTGGTGCCGTTCAGCATGCGCGTGCCGTCGTCGGCGACCGAGACCTCCGTGAGCATCGCCGGGGAGAAGCTCGTCGCGTGGTGGTCGCTCACCGCGTGCGCCACCGCGGCCGCGTCATCCGCGTCGACGAAGCTCGGCGCGGCGTCGTGCGGCGTGTCGCTGGCGATCAGCTTGCCGCTCGCAGCGACCAGCGCGCCGTCGTCGCCGACCATCACGCGGACCTCGCCGCCGGTGTTGCGATCGACCGGCAGCCCGTCGATCACCTGGCGGAGCTGGACGATCTTGCCGCCGGGCACCGCGACCTCGCCGCGCGGCTCGAGCGACGGCATCGCCGCCGCGTTCACGCCCCACGCCGGTGCGAGCCGCGCGACGTGCATGCGCGCCGCGCTCGTGGCATCCGCTGCGCGCATCCGCGGTATCGGCGGTATCGGCGACATCGCGCCGCCGCCGCGCAGCAGGGTCGGCGTGCCGGTCTCGTCGACGGCAAGCGGCGTCGCGCCGAGCTGGATCGCCGCCGCGACCGGAGTCATCGTCGAGAGCGGCGCCGCAGCCGGCGGATCGGAGGTTGGACTGGAGGTCGGTGAAGGCTGCGAATCGCCACAGCTCGTCAGCAAGGCGACCGAACCCAGAACCGAACCCTGAACGAGACGCCGGAGATGCATCGCCATCGGCGGGACGCTAACACGCACATTCGAACGTCTCTATCGACTCATCCTATCGAGTCATGCGCTCGCGCCGATTCATCGACACATCACGCGTAGGTTTCGGCACTCGTAGTCCGTCGACCTACCCTCGCTCCCGACGAGCGGGAGTGCACCGCGCGCGCAGACGTGAGCTGCGCAGGTAGATGCCAATCACATCGATGATCGAGATTCTCAATCAAGATCGGACCCCGGCGCTGCTGATGCCGCGTTTCGCCGCATCGGCACGCCGATTCGGCGCGCCGTCCTCGAGCGCCTTCGGGGGCGCGCCAAGCATGGAGAACCACTCACCGTTCTCGCGGCACATCGGCTGCAATACCGCTTGGCCAGAAAGCGAGAATCACGATGCAGAAGCCCGCCAAGAAGTTGAACGTGACCAGGCAAACCATCCGCGTCCTCGGCGGCGCGGACCTGACCGATGTCCAGGGCGGTTGGATCCGCCCGCCGATCACGTGGAGCTGCCCGCAGCCGTCGGCGTCGTCGTCGAACTGCCCGAAGACGATGTAGCGGCGCCGTCCATCGCGCAGCCGAGCGATGCCCGCGATGACCGCGATGCTCGCGATGCCGCGTGGCTACGCGTCGCGGAGCTTGAGCTTGGCTGCGACGGCCGTGGCCTTGGCCAGCGCGGCGTCGGAGGAATCCGCCGTTGCGAGCACGACCCCGAGGCGGCGGCGCGGGCGACCGACCGGCTTGCCGAAGAACCGCACGTCGATATCGGGACTCGCATAGGCCTCGGCGAGGCCCTCGATCACCGGCGACGCCAGGTCGGTCTCGGCGCGCAGCGCGACGCTGGCCCCGCTGGCGTGGCGCCGGATCGCAGCGATCGGCAGCCCGAGGATCGCGCGTGCATGGAGCGCGAACTCGCTCCATGTCTGGGTCGCCAGCGTCACCATCCCGGTATCGTGCGGGCGCGGGCTGACCTCGCTGAACATCACCTGATCGCCGGGGAGCAGAAACAGCTCCACGCCGAACAGCCCGCGGCCGCCGAGCCGATCGGTGATCTTGCGCGCGATCGCCTGCGAGCGCTCGAGCTGCGCCGCGCTCATCGGGTGCGGCTGCCAGCTCTCGACGTAGTCCCCACCGACCTGGCGGTGACCGACCGGATCGCAGAACGCGGTGCCGTTCACCGCGCGCACCGTGAGCATCGTGATCTCGCTGTCGAACCGGATGAATTCCTCGACGATCACGCGGCCCGCGCCGGTCCGCCCGCCGGTCTGCGCGTAATGCCAGCTGGTCTCGAGCTCGGCCTCCGTGCGCGCGATCGACTGGCCCTTGCCCGACGAGCTCATGATCGGCTTGATCACGACGGGCCAGCCGAGCTCGGTCGCCGCGGCGCGCAGCTCCTCGAACGTATCGGCGAACTTGTAGCGCGCGGTCGGAACGTCGAGCTCCTCGGCGGCGACCCGCCGGATGCCCTCGCGATCCATGGTCAGCCGCGCGGCCTCGGCGGTCGGGATCACCGTCCAGCCTTCGGCCTCGAGCGCGATCAGCTCCGCGGTCGCGATCGCCTCGATCTCGGGGACGATCAGGTGCGGCCGCTCGCGCTCGATGACCTGGCGCAGCGCCGCGCGGTCGAGCATGTCGACGACGTGGCTGCGATGCGCGACCTGCATCGCCGGCGCGTCAGCATACCGGTCGCACGCGATCACCTCGATGCCGAAGCGCTGGAGCTCGATCACGACCTCCTTGCCGAGCTCGCCGGCGCCCAGGAGCAGCACGCGCGTGGCGTGAGGTGACAGCGGCGTGCCGATGGAGACGGGCTTCATCTCCGTCGCATACCACGCGCCTCCGACAGCCCGGCTCGCTAGCGCTCGACCCGGCGGCCGGGGCTCCATTCGACCGTCTTGTCGGTGCGGGTCTCGAGGAAGCGCGCCAGCCGGTGGTAGTCGCTGCCGCCGGGGATGAACCGCACCTCCGTCTTGAGGGTCTGCGGGTTGACCAGCTCCTTGAACGGCACGTAGCGCAGGTCCAGCTGGCCCTCGATGCTGACCATGTGGCCGTCGAGCCCCTCCTCGACGAGCGCGCGGTACGCGCCGATGCCGAGCTGGCTGCCGAGCATGACGTCGAACGCGTGGGGCGGCGAGCACCGCGACTCGTAGCCGAGCTGGAGGCCGGTCGCCTTCTTCTTGCGCTTGGTGCGGTGCTCGTAGCGCTTCATCACGCGCATCGCGACCAGCTTGCCGAGGTCGATCCGCCCGAGCGAGATGTGGCCGTGCTCGTCGCGCGGGAGGTCCTTGGTCTGCGACGGCGGCAGCATCTCGGCCAGGCCCTCGGCGAGGACCACGGTGCCGTAGTGCTTGCCGCGGCGCTCGCGCGCGATGATGAGGTCGACGATGCGATCGACCAGCGCGTCGAGCGACAGCCGGTTCTCGCCGTCCTCGGTGATCGCGATGTCACCGGTGACGTCCTCGACCGCAAGCACGAGGTTGGCCTCGCCGGCGATCGCGACGCCGTACGACAGCCACCCCGCCTTGCGGCCCATGGTCTCGACGATGAAGTAGCTCGAGGTCGCGATCGCGTCGGCCCGCAGGTTCTGGAGCTCCTTGGCCATGACGTCGACGGCGGTGAAGAAGCCGAACGTGAAATCGATGCCGCGGTAATCGTTGTCGATCGTCTTGGGCAGGTGCACGGTCTGAAACCGGCGCGCGCCCGCGGGCAGGCGGAGCTGGTACTCGTAGAGGAAGTTGGCGGTCTTGAGCGTGTCGTCGCCGCCGATCGAGATCAGCGCGTCGATGTCGAGATCGACCAGCGCGTTGTAGACGTTGCGCAGCCGCTCGGTGCGCGCCGGATCGGCCAGGTGCTCGGGGCGATCGATGCCCTTGCCCGGGTTGGCGCGCGCGGTGCCGATCACGATGCCGCGCGAGTTGCGTAGCCCGTTGACGTCGCGCTCCTCGAAGATGCGGTAGTGCTCGTCGGGCAATAGCCGGTGGGTCACCGGATGGTAGTCCTGCAGGTTCGAGTAGCCGTGAAAGAAGCCGATGACCTTGCGGTCGTCCTCCATGAACGAGATCGCCGCCGCGGAGATCACGGCGTTGGCCCCCGGGGCGGGACCTCCCGAGAACACGATCGCGACGCGCCGGATATGGTCGCCCTTGCGGGCAACAGAAGGGACTGACGGGGTACTGGTCATTGCCGGCGAAGCGTACCCGAGGGCTTGTGCGCGCGGGACGCCTTGTGTGCAATGCGTCTGATGAACGAGCCGCTGCCCGCCCACGTTCTCTCACGCATCGCTGAGCTCCCGCTCAAGCCGGAACCGGTGGTGCTCAGCGGTGAGCGCGTGGTCCTGCGGCCATTCGACCACGACGCCGATACCGAAGGCCTGCACCTGGTCTCCAATGGTCAGGCGTTCACGCGAAGCGGGCGCCAGGTCGAGGCCTACGACCCCGACGAGCGGGTCTGGCGGTGGATGTCGGATGGACCGTTCACGGACGCCGCGGCGCTCGGGCGCTGGCTCGGTGCCCACGCGGCGCGCCCCGACGTGCTGTCGCTGACCGTCCACGACCGCGCGATCGGCTGGCCGGTGGGCATCGCGACGTTCATGGCAAACTCGCCGCGCGACCTCAAGATCGAGCTCGGCAACATCTGGTATGGCCCGATCGCTCAGGGCACCGGGGCCTCGCGCGAGGCGACGCGGCTGATGTGCCGGCACGCATTCGCGCTGGGCTACCGGCGCGTCGAGTGGAAGTGCAATGCGCTCAACGAGCGCTCGCGGCGCGCCGCAGTCTCCTACGGATTCACGTACGAGGGCACGCAGGACGCACACATGATCATCAAGGATCGCAATCGCGACACTGCGTGGTATCGCATGCTCGATACCGACTGGCGTAGGATCGAGCCATGAAGCCGATCGCCAGTCGCATCGCGGCGCTCAGCGGCGAGGGCGCACTGTCGGTGTTCGCGCGCGCCAAGGAGCTCGAGCGCGCCGGTCGCTCGATCATTCACCTCGAGCTCGGTGAGCCCGACTTCCATCCCGCGCCGCCCGTGCTCGACGCGCTGGCCGCCGCCGTCGCCGAGGGCCGCGACCGCTACTGCGCCGTCGCCGGGCTGCCCGCGCTGCGCGAGGAGCTGGCGCGCTACCTGGCCCGCACGCGCGACCTCGCCGTGACCAGCGACGAGATCGTGATCGCCCCGGGCTGCAAGATCGCGCTGTTCTTCGCGCTGCTGGCGCTCATCGAGCCGGGCGACGAGGTGCTCCATCCCGATCCGGGCTTTCCGGCGTACTCGTCGATCACGCGCGGCCTCGGCGGCGTACCGGTCGCGTTCGAGCTCACCGAGCGCAATCGGCTGCAGCCCGATCCCGGGCAGATCGCCGCGCGCATCACGCCCCGCACCAAGGTGCTGATCACCAACTCGCCCGCCAATCCGACCGGCACGCTGTACTCCGACGCCGTGCAGCGCCGGCTCGCCGAGCTCGCGGTCGAGCACGATCTGTACGTCATCTCCGACGAGATCTACGCGCGCATCCTCTACGGCGAGCGCTTCCGCTCGATGCGGTCGTATCCCGGGATGGCGGCGCGCACCCTCATCATCGATGGCTTCTCGAAGAGCTTTGCGATGACCGGCTGGCGGCTCGGCTATGCGGTCGCGCCGCCGCCCGTGGCCGAGGCCCTCGGCATGCTCGCGGTCAATAGCTATACCTGCGTTGCGGAGTTCACCCAGCACGCGGCGATCGAGGCGCTGCGCGATCGCAGCGAGGCGACGCCGCGCATGGTGTCCGAATTCCGTCGCCGCCGCGATCAATTCGTCGCCGACCTGGCGCTGGTCCCGGGATTTCGCTGCGCGCCGCCCGACGGGGCGTTCTACGCCTGGGTCAACGTCGCCGATACCGGGCTCGCCGCCGACGAGGTCGCGCGGATCCTGCTCGAGGATGCCGGCGTCGCCGCCATCCCGGGCGAGGGCTTCGGCCCGTCGGGGAAGGACTTCATCCGCTTTTCGTTCGCCGCGTCGATAGACACCCTCGCCGAGGCGGTCCAGCGGATTCGCAAGGTGTCAGTTGCCTGGCGCTGAGCGTCATTTAGCCCACAACACATCATCGTATGATCGTGCGCGGCAGCACGATTCCCTCTCGGGAGCGCTGCATTCCTCGACGGCACTGCTGGCCTCAACTTTGCCGCGGGGGATGGAGTGACTGACTCGCGCGTGCAGCGTACGAAGGCTGTGCTGCTTCGCCCTACACACGGCCGTGGCCGGTGCGGCCGCGGTCGTTGCGAGCCTTCGTGTACGCTCGCCGCCCTGGTGCGTTCCGTTCGTGGAGGAGGCGCTCGGCGCAGGTGGCTCGCCGCAGCCGCAGTCGTCGTCGCAGGTGCGCTCGGATGCCGATCGCACGGCACCGAGCGCCCGCCGATCGGCGATGGCCCCGAGGCTGCCGCGTGCCCCGCATATCTCGATCTCGAGTTCTTCGCCAAGGACTCGCGATTCGATCCGGGATGGAGCGGCAACACGCACGGCGTGGGCCTCGCGACCGGCTCGCGGCTCTCGGTGAAGGTCGACGAGTGCGACCCCGACTGCGTCCGCTGCCGGTTTCACGGACCCGTGCGCGGCGATCCCGGCCAGACGCCGGTGATCAACCAGCGCTGTCTACAGAACATCTCGAAGATCTGCGCGGCCGACGGCGAATGCGGCGACGACGGACCGTGCCGCTTCGTGTTCCCGCCAATCGCCTCGCAGATCTCGTCGACGTGCACGCTCGCGTACTTCGAGCCGTTCCAGGGCAGAGACCCCGTGCAGGGCAGCATCAACCTGACGACCGGCGAAGCCGACATGCCGGTGCTCAACATCCAGCTGTCGCTGCGACGGGAGAGCTGCGTCAACTGCATCGGAGATCCGACGTTTGCCGACGGGATGGCCGGCGGCACGTGCGAGCGATCGCAGACCGCCTGCGATCGCCATGGCACCGGGACCGCGGTCGCGAGCACGACGAGCTTCGACTGCCCGCCCGGTCCGGAGATCATCCAGATCGCCCTCGGCACCAACGGCACCTCGACGTCCTCGGTCGTGTGGACGATGGATGCGACCCGTCCGGCGTGCACCCAGAAGGACGCCAAGGATGCGATGAAGCGCTGCTGGTGCGGCGTGTGCGACGACGGCTCGCCCTGCGCGAGCAACAAGGACTGCAAGATGGGCGGTGCATGCGGCGCTGCGAAGCCGCCGGGCGCCCCCGATGACATCTGGAAGGTGGCGAACAACGGCTGCCCCGGCAAGTGCAACTTCGACGCGGACACCCAGCGCGGGATGTGCGCGGGAACCAGTACGCCGTGCTTTCCCGACGACGGTGAGATGGTCGCGACCGGTGCCACCGAGGTGCAGAAGGAGCTCGTGATCTCGCAGCTCGCGAACCTGATCTGCATGCCGTCGTTCAACACCGGCGATCCGGTCGGAGCGTTCGTCGACGCCGTCGGCGGCTTTCCGGGCCCGTTCCTGTTCGAGGCACGGTTCAGTGTCGCGAGGAGGTCGGGCCCATGACCGCGGCGCGCCTCCCGCGCGCGATCGCGCTCGTGTTCGCGCTCGGCGCCTGCCGCGCCGAGATCCCGGCGACGGAAGTCATCGTCACGCTCGACACCACGTTCGGCGTGCCGTGCACGATCGACGAGATCCACATCGACGCGGTGGGCGACCACGAGTCGGTCGGCCAGGACATCCCGCTCGACGATCCGGACGATCCGCGCAAACGGCTGCCCGGCTCGATCGGGCTGCCCCCGCTGAGCGATCCGAAGAACATCAAGGTGACCGTGACGGCGAAGCGCGCCGGTGAGGTGTTCGCGACGGCCGAGGACACCGCCCCGGTCGACCGCGAGGGCTCGGTCGAGCTTCGCTTCTTGCTCGACCGCAGCTGCGTGCCCGGGCCGTGCCGCGCGGTCGGCGTCGGCGGCTTCATGGGCCTACCCCCGCCGGCGCCGCGCCGCGGCTGCGGGAACGAGCGCTATGCGGTCAAGAGCTCGCTGTTCGTGATGCGCGATGCATGCACGATGCGCGAGGAAGTGATGGGCAACGTCCTGCGTAATACCGACGAGGACGAAGTGCCGCTCTTCACCGAGATGCCGTTTCCGTTCCGGTTCTACGGCGCTGCCGTCAGCCAGATCTGGGTCGGCGACAACGGCTATATCGGCTTCGACAGCAAGCCCAACGCGCTCAACGCCAGCGTCGGAATGCCGCGCCCGCTCGGCGACCGCGGCAGCTTCCCCGGCAAGGGCGTGCTCGCCTTCTGGGACGACCTGCGCACCAGCGCCTCCGGCGTGTGCTTCGCCGTCAGCGGCACGTTCCCCGATCGGCTGCTGTGGATCACCTGGAAGGACGCCTGCATCGCGGTCAGCTCGATGCGGACGTGCGGCTCCCCCGAGGGCGGCGCGCTGACCTTCGGGATCGCGCTCGAGGAGACCACCGACCGGGTCTACATCGGCTATCGCTCCATGACGGCGGCATCGCCCAACAGCGATCGCGCCCGGGCGAGCCAGGCCGTGATCGGTGCGACCAACGCGGCGCCCCGCGGCTGCGCGGCAGATCTGTGCTCGTCCGAGGGAACGTGCCAGGATGGCCGCCCCTGCGGGTACACGCAATTCTCGGCCGTCGAGATCGTGGACCCGTTGCCGAACGTGGAGCTCGACCCTGAAATGAGCGCACCGAAATGAGCGGACCGCAATGAGCGCACGCGACGCGCTCCGCAAGGGCGACTGGCTCGGCGAGTACGAGATCCGTGGCCGCATGCGCGCGGGCGGCATGGCCACGCTGTTCCACGCGCAGCGCCACGGCGCCGCGGGCGTGTCGCGGCCGGTCGTCATCAAGGTCATCCACCCGCACCTCGCCGAGGACGAGCAGATGGTGCGGATGTTCATCGACGAGGCGCGGATCTCGTCGCACATCCGGCACTCCAACGTCGTCTACGTCGAGAAGTTCGGCGAGCACGAGGGCCTCTACTTCATGGTCATGGAGTACGTCGACGGCTGCTCGCTGCTGCAGGTCATCCGCTCGTGCGCCGCAGAGGGCCGCAAGCTGTCGACGGCGATCGCGGTCCACATCGCGATCGAGGTCGCGGCCGGCCTGCACGCCGCGCACGAGACCGTGGGCGACGATGGCGCGCCGCTCGGCATCGTGCACCGCGACGTCAGCCCCTCCAACGTCCTGCTCACGCGCGACGGACGGGTCAGGGTCATCGACTTCGGCATCGCCAAGGCGCACGGCCGCCTCGGCGCCACGCGCAGCGGCTCGGGCATCAAGGGCAAGCTCTGCTACATGTCGCCCGAGCAGGCGTGGGGCGATCCGATCGACCGCCGCATCGACATCTACGCCCTCGGCATCTGCCTCTGGGAGCTGCTCACCGCCCAGCAGCTGTTCCGCGCCGAGTCCGACCTCGCGCTGCTCGAACTGGTCCGCAATCCGACGATCCCGCTCGCCAGCACGCGGCACCCCGACGTCAGCGCCGCGCTCGACGCCGCCATGTCACGCGCCACCGCGCGTCGGGCCGCCGACCGCCACGCGACTGCCTTCGATCTGCGGCGCGACCTCATGGCCGCGGTCCCGGGCGCCGTCGCCGTCCCGCCCGAAACGATCGGCGAGCTGGTGCGCCACGTCTGCGAGCGCGAGCGCAAGACCGCGCAGCTTGGCGCGGCGCAACCGCCGCCCGCGCACGACGTGCTGCTGCCCATCCCCGGCGAGACCTCCGTCCGCTCCGCCGCGGGGGAGATCGAGCCGCGGCC
>DATIPJ010000287.1:0-8219 GCA_035472155.1 Kofleriaceae bacterium | reverse complement strand
CGTCGGCGGCGAGGTTGGGCAACACCTTCTTGATCACCGCGAGCTTCTCGAAGCCCGCGAGCCCGTGCTTGGCGAGAAAGATCTCGCCCATTCCGCCGCGCGACAGACGCTGGACAAGCAGGTATCGACCGAATACCTGGGGGAGGCTCGGGTCCTGGCGACCGAAGGGAGCGCTCAGGGGTCCTTCGTCCATGCTGGTCTGCAAAGCTGACCTAATCTTAACCCGACCCCATTGGTACAACGATCGCGTTCAGTTCCCCACAGTGATCTGTTTCTCGGCGAACATTCGGTTGCGAATCACCAGGTTGTGGGACGTGATGTGATTCTGATAGCGTCGAGATCTGGTGCGGTGCCTCGGCGTTTTTTTAGCCCTCGGCGCCTGCGGAGGAAGCAATTCTCCGACGGGATCGGGAGAGGTGACGCTGACGCTCGCGACCCCGGGCGGTGCGCTCGATCCCAAGGGCTTCACCTCGGTCGATCTCGTGCTGCACGCGCCCAGCGGTGATGTGTGGCTGTCGTCGAGCGTGGCCAAGACCGAGATGTCGACGGGCGCCGCGTTCTCCGGGATCGATCTGCCGCCGGGGACGAAGGTCTCGATCGAGGCGACGCTGCGCAACGACACCCACGTTGCGGTCGGCTACGGGCGGACCGCGGTCGACGCCGCCCTGCTCGACGAGGCGATGATCGAGGTGCCGGTGCGCCGGCCGATCGCGTACATCGCCGGAGCGGTGAGCCGCGATGCCGATGGCCGCGCGTCGACCCCGGCGCTGCACTGGACCGAGGCGCCCGCGACGTTCGCCGACCTGGCGATGGGCACGCGGCTCGACGGCAAGACCCAGGTCGGCGCGCAGGCAGTGCTCATGATCGGCGCCGGCCCGACCCTGTACATGCTCACGCAGGCGATCACCGATCCGAACGGCGTGCTCAACGGCCCGGCGAAGATCGTCCCGATCTCGTCGAAGGACCACCAGCCGCTCGAGGCGCTGAGCGGCACGGTCACCGGCGCGGTCGCCGACGGCGCGGGCACCGACGACGGCACCACGCTCGTGGTCGCGACCTCGACCAACCTGTTCGCGGTCACCACCGCATGCGATCCCGCGCCGTGCCCGTCCGGCGCGCAGCCCGGGATGGCGAAGGCGCTCGCCGACGGCAACTTCGCGCGCGTCGCGCTGGTCACCGGGCCGACCAGCGAGATCAACGCGATCGCGATCAAGAACCGCGCGAGCGCGACCCCAGGCGCGTGCTCGGCCTCGGAGCTGTGGTGGGTCCCGGTCGTGCCGGCCGACGGCGCCGCGCTCGCGCCGCCGCAGAAGGTCGCGACCGGTGGATTCTGCGATATCGCGACCGACCGCGGGCATGCGTATTACATCGACACGATCAAGAACGAGCTCGGCGAGGTCTCGCTCGACGCGAGCGGCAAGGTGATCGGGCGCGCGATCCGCGTGCTGCCGGCGCTCGCGGGAACACCGAGTGACAAGCCGACCGCGCTCGCGGTGTCCAACGGGCAGGCGTACATCGGGATCGAGAGCCCGCCGGCGACCACCTCGCTGCTGGTGGTCTCGACCACGGTGTCGATGGATCGCGAGGTCGATCAGCCGCGCACGCTGTGGAGCGAGAGCGCGCACCAGATCGCGCGCGCCACCGACTTCGTCGGCGTGCAGCGCCAGCTCGACGCCACCTCGGCCTCGATCGACCACATCGAGATCGGGGCCGGCGGCGACTACGTCGCGCTGACGACCACCGCGCACTTCGAGGGCACCCCGATCGTCGCCGCCAACTTCCCCGGCATGACGATCGACACCGAGGAGCTCCACGTGTTCGATGCGTCGAGCGGCGGCGTCGTGCAGCGCTACCGCAGCTGGTGCGCCGGGATCCTGGACTTCACGCCGGGCGACATCGAGAACTGGTCATGCGCCTCCGCCGAGGGCCAGACCGCGGCCGCGCGCGACTTCGATCATCACATCAACTCCATGACGTTCTTGTTCGGAAAGAAGTGATGCGCGCGGCCCTGGTCATGATCGGCCTGGCCTGCGCGATCGCGGCGCCGCGCGCGGCCCGCGGCGAGCCGGATCCGCGGCGCAAGCTGATCGTCCTCGAGTATCGCGCCGGCTCGTCGGCGCTGCCCGGCATCGCGACCCGGGTCGTGAGCCTGCTCTCGAAGCGGACCTCGCTCGGCGTGCTCGGGCCCGATCAGGCGCGCGCGGTGTACGGCGACCCGCTCGACCAGGTGCTGGTCAAGTGCGGCGGCGAGGCGGCGTGCATCTCGAAGATCGGCCAGAAGATCGGCGCGGCCGAGGTGATCCTCGTCGGGATCAGCGAGCTCGGCGACGTGATCCTGACCATGCAGCGTATCGAGGTCGCGAGCCGCACGGTGGCGAGCCGGGTCGCAGACTCGCTTGCGGCCGGCACGATTCCCTCCGACAACCAGATCGCCGACTACGTCAATCGCCTGCTGCCGCCGAGCGATTTCCTCCGGTTCGGCGTGATCGAGCTGGTCGCCAACCTGTCGGGCGCGGCGGTCACCGTCGGCGGGCAGCCGCGCGGCGTGACGCCGATCGAGGCGCTCAAGCTGCACGCGCCGGCGACCTACGACATCCGGGTCGAGAAGTCGGGCTACGTGCCGTTCTCGACCAAGGTCGCGCTGCCGCCCGACGGCGAGATCAAGGTCGAGGCCGAGCTGTCGCGGCGCAGCGCGGGCGAGGCCTGGTACCAGCGCTGGTACGTGCTCGCCGCCGCGGGGCTGGTGCTCGCCGGCGCAGGCAGCACGGCGATCTACCTCGGCACGCGCGACACCGGCGGCCCGGCGGGTGACGGCAAGCTCGGAATCACGGTGGTAATTCAGTGAGCATCACGAGCGCGTCCTCGGCATTGTCCTGGTAGTAGGCCGTGCGGACGTGGACGACGCGAAACCCGGCGCGCTCGTAGAGCTGGATCGCGGGCACGTTGCCGCGCCGGACCTCGAGCGTGGCCAGCGTGCAGCGCATCGCGCGGCCTGCCGCGAGCGCGTGACCGAGCAGCGCCGCGCCCACGCCGCCGCGCCGGTGATCGGGGTGAGTGGCGATCGCGAGGATGTGGACCTCGCCGCTGGCGTGGGGATCGGTGACCAGCCAGTAGTTGCAGAACCCGACGACGGGCGCCGCGGCGTGCGCGCGGGCGACGTCGATCCGCGCGATGTCGCGCGCGAGCTCGGCCTCGAACACCGAGCGCGGCCACGGCAGCGGGAACGAGTGGCGCTCGATCTCGTCGATCGCGTCGAGGTCCGCGGGGGTCGCCGGAACAAGGATCATTCGACGATCATGCGGGCCTGGCGCCGGCCGTCGCGAGCGCGACCACCTCGCGCCACAGCGCGGCGATGCCCTCGCTCGAGGTCGCCGAGACCGCGAGCGGATCCTTGCGCAGCCCGAGCCCCTTGCGGGCGCGCCCCACCTCGAGCATGCGCTTGTTCTTGGCCAGCTTGTCGGCCTTGGTGAGCGCGACGACGACCGGCGTCTCGCGCGCGGCGAGCCAGGGCACGAAGTCCTGCTCCTCCTCGGCGACGCCGCGCCGGATGTCGACCAGCAGCAGCACGCCGGCCAGGCTCTTGCGCTCGGCGAGGTAGCCCTCGATCAGCGGGCGCCAGCCCTCGCGCGTGGCGCGATTGACCTCGGCATAGCCGTAGCCCGGCAGATCGACGAGATGGAAGCGCTCGTCGATCTCGAACCAGTTGATGAGCCGCGTACGCCCCGGCGTGCGCGACGTGCGCGCGAGCCCGGGCTGGCCGACCAGCGCGTTGATCAAGGTCGACTTGCCCACGTTGGAGCGTCCGACGACCGCGATCTCGGGCAGCGCAGGCGGAGGAAAGCCCGACGGCTGCGCCGCCGAGATGACGAAGCGCGCGGCGATCTTGGTCATCGGGCCCCCGTCGTATGGGTCGGATGCACCGGCGCGGCCGGGTCAAAGGCGGTGCTGCGCGTCTGGGCGCGGTGGCACGGGGCGCACACCGCCTCGCGCGCCTTCGGCGTCGAGACGTCGGTGAGGCCGAGCGCGAGCGCGACCGGGCGATCGCGCATGAGGTCGGCCTCCGCGTACGCCGCGCCGGCGCCATGGCAAGCCTCGCAGCCGACCTCCACCGCCACGACCGGGCCCGCGGGAGCCTCGCCGGTGGCGTGGCAGCCCAGACAGCGCGTCTGCGGGCGGGTGGCGAACCGCGCGCGCGTTTGCGCATGCGGCGTCGCTTGCCAGGCTGCGAGCTCGGCGGGATGGCATGCGCCGCACGCGGCCGTGCCGGTCCAGTCGCGGCGCGCTGCTCCCGCCGCGCCCGCGACGCACACGATCGCGACCGCGATCGCGACAACGAACAGGAACGGTGTGCGGACGGGCATCGGCGCAAAGCTATCCGGTTCCGCACGGCTGTGGTAGGGAAGCCGGGTGACGGTTCACGTGATCGGGCTGACCGGCGGAATCGCGTCGGGCAAGACCACCGTCGCGAAGCTCTTGAACGCGCGCGGGGCCGCCGTGGTCGATGCCGATCAGCTCGCGCGCCAGGTCGTGGAGCCCGGGCAGCCAGCGCTCGCCGAGCTGGTCGCGCGGTTCGGCGCGGCGATCCTGTCGCCCGACGGCCGCCTCGATCGCAAGCAGCTGGGCGCGATCGCGTTCACCGACCCGGTGGCGCGCGCCGACCTCGGGCGGATCACGCACCCGCGGATCGCAGCGGCCAGCGCGGCCGCGATCGCGACCTGGGCCGACGCGGGCGCCAATCTCGTGTTCTACGAGGCAGCGCTGCTGGTCGAGAACCGCGCGCACGCCAACATGTCGGGGCTGATCGTCGTGGCCGCGCCGCCCGAGGTCCAGTACAGCCGGCTGGTCGGCCGCGACGGGCTCAGCCCCGAGGACGCGAGCGCGCGGATCGCCGCACAGGCGCCGCTCGCCGACAAGATCGCCGCGGCCACCTGGGTGATCGAGAACACCGGCGACCTGGCGGCGCTCGAGCGCGAGGTCGATCGCGTGGCCACCGACATCGAGGTCCGGTTCGGCGCGATCCGCGTGCCCAAGCCGGCGCGCGCGCAGGCGACGGATGGGGCGGGCGGCGCCGCCGGGCGCGCTGCGCGGCTCAGCCGGCCCGCCGCGCTGATCACCGGGTTTCCGGCGTTCACCGCGCGCCGCATGATCCAGCGGATCGTCTCGGCCGATCCGGACACCAAGCTCTACGTGCTGGCGCGCGACAAGCTCGCGGGCGAAGCGGCGAGCCTGCTCGGCGCGCTGTCGCCGGGGCAGGCCGAGGTGCTGGTCGGCGATGTGTGCGACATGGACCTCGGGCTGTCGAGCGCGGAGTATCGCGCGCTGTCGCGCGAGCTGACCTGGATCCACCACCTGGCGGGCATCACCTCCATGGGGATCGACGAGGAGACCGCGCGGCGGGTCAACGTCGTCGGGACGCGCACGGTGATCGACCTCGCGCGCGATGCCGCGCGGCTCGAGCGCGTGGTGCACTGGTCGACCGCGATGGTCTCGGGCGACCGCCGCGGGACGTATTACGAGGACGACCTCGAGGCCGGTCAGAAGTTCCACAACGCCTACGAGCGCACCAAGTACGAGGCCGAGCGCATGGTGCGCGCCGCGATGCGCCAGCTGCCGATCACCGTGGTGCGCCCGAGCATCATCGTGGGCGACAGCAAGACCGGCGAGATCGACAAGCTCGACGGCCCGTACTACCTGCTCGTGGTCATCGCGACCAACGCGTCGGGCGTGCGGTTGCCGCTGCTCGGCAAGAGCGACGCCCCGCTCCACCTGGTGCCGATCGACTTTGTCGTCGAGGCGGCGTGGCACGTGGCGCGCAGCGAGCGCGCCGCCGGCAAGACGTTCCACCTGGTCGATCCCTCGCCGATGGCGGCGCGCGCGGTGTTCGAGGCGGTCGCCGACCACGCCCGCACCGAGAAGCCGCGCGGCCACATCCCGCGCCCGCTCGCGCGCGCCGTGCTGCGCACTCCGGGGCTGTCGCGGCTCGGCCGCGGCCCGCTTGCGTTCGTCGACACGATCGACCACGCGGTGCACTACGACCAGACCAACACCGCGCAGGCGCTCGCCGGCACCACCGTACGCTGCCCGGCGCTCGCAGAGTACCTGCCGGTGCTCGTGCGCTACGTGCTCGACGTGACGCGCGGCGGCCTCGCGCGGGAGCCCGAGCCCGACGACGTGAGCGACCCGCTCGACAAACAATGATCTCAAAAACGAGCGAGTCAGTGGTCGACGTCGCTGACGTAAAGGTCGAAGTCGTTCTCGACGGTCGACGCGAAGAACAGCTGGCAGCCGTCGGCGCTCAGCATCGGGTCGGCCTCGTCCTCGCCGGTGTTGACCATCGGGATCGGCCCCGGCGGCGAGAACTCGCGGAACGCGTCGAGGCGGGTCGCGTACCACAGGTCGCGGCTGCCCTGTCCGCCTTCGCGGTTGCTGCTGAACACGATCACGCGATCGTCGAGCGCGAGCGCCGGATCGGCGGTATCGACCCCGCCCCGGTTGACCCCGCCGAGCTCGTCCGGCTGCCCGAAGTCGCTGTTGGTGTCGAGCCGGGTCGCGAACACGATCCGGGGATGCGCCGGCCCATCCATGTCCTGCGTGAAGTACAACGTCCGGCCGTCGGACGACAGGAACGGATCGTGGTTATCCGCGTTGCGGACTTTGAGCATCGCCAGATGATCCTGGTTGGGCGACCCGAAGTCGATCATCGTGTCGGGCCGCTGCGTGATGAACAGCTCGAACTTGCCGCCCGCGTTGCGGTTGCTCGCCAGCACGAGCGTGCGCTCGTCGGCGGTGAGCGCGGCGCGCTCCTGGTCCTTGTTGCTCACGTTCAGGTTCACCAGCGGCTCCTCGGGGCCGAACGGATCGCTCGGTGACATCCGCGTCGCGCGGAAGATCTGCTGGGTGCTGTTGCGATTGCTCGTGAAGTACAGGGTGCGCCCGTCGGGGGAGATCCACGGATCGCGATCGTCGCCGCCGCCGGTCAGCGAGGACAGCTTCTGCGGCGTCGACAGCTTGAGCGGGCCGTCGCGCCACTGCGCGAAGCAATTGGGGCCCGCGCTGTCCGGAGCGCCGGCAGGCTCGCCATCGCCGGCCGGCGCGGCGTCGCCCTCGGGCGCGCGGCTGGACCGAAATCCACAACCGACGAGCACGACGCACAGCCCGAGCCGACGCATCACGGCGCGATACTACTCCCTCGAGGCATCGCGGAGCGGCGCCGTTGCCTGCGGCGTGACAAATCCTTCACCGGATGGCGCGCGCCGCGCACGGTCGATCAGCGCAGGATGCCGCGCAGAAACAGCTGGCACAGATAGCGATAGGCCTCGAGCCGCGGCATGCCCGATACGTCGAGGATCTCGTCGAGCGATAGCGTGCCGTCGACGCGCGACAACAGGAACGCCGCGCGCGGGCTGATCGGCGCCGAGCCGAGCTCGTGCAGCGGACGCGCGAGCGCCGGCTGGCGCTGGAGGTCGCCGAGGAACGCCTGGAACACGGTCATCATCGTGTCGCGGTTGCGATGGATCAGCTTCTGCGCGAGCGCGCTGTTCGGGTCCTCGGACAGCGCGAGATCGACCGCGGTCACCGCGCGCTCGAAGTCATTGTTGCGCGACCACTCGGTCGCGCGCTCGAGCAGCGCGGTGATCCGGCGCCTCGTGCGCTCCTCGCGCGTCTCGACCGCCGCGCGGAATGCGCCCGAGCCGCTGGGCGCGGGCGAACCCGGCGTCGCGCGGTCGACGTCCTCGAGGATCTCGGCGCTGCGCGCGTCGATCGGATCCATGCCGGGCGGGATCTCGGGCTTGGCGCTGGCGCGCGCCGCGCGCAGCCGGTGGATGTCGGCCTGGCCGGTGGTCTCGTCCTCGGTCGACGGGCGCGCCCTGGGCGGCTTGGCGGTGAGCTCGCGCAACCCGAGCTCGCGGGTCGGCGCCGAGATCATCGGATCGGCGCCGGGGCCGGGCCGCTTGACCTGGCTGGTCGGATTCTCGGCGAAGTCGCGGGTCATCGCCCCCGTGTGGTGCGGATCGGGGTGAACCGCGAGCAGCGGATCGAGCTGCAGCGTGAACGGCAGCTCCTGGGTCTGCGCCTTGGCGGCATCCGGCGGTGCCGAGGGCGACGCGGGGGACGCGCCGGGCATCGGCGGCAGGCGCGCGGCCTCGCCCAGCGGCGGGGCCTCGGTCGCCGGCGCGCGCGTGTTGCCGGGTAGCGGCTTGGTCGGCGAGCTCGGCGGG
>DATIPJ010000286.1:0-6087 GCA_035472155.1 Kofleriaceae bacterium | reverse complement strand
TTCGAGCTGCGCCTGCCCGCCGGGACGTATGAGCTCGACGTCGGCCACCCGCGGTTTGCCGGGGTCGCCAGCATCAGCGATTCGCGCCTCGTCGTACCGGCCGGCGACCACCTGCAGACGACGATCACCCTGATCGCCGGTTGCATCATCGCCGGGCGCGTGGTCGGCCCCGAGGGCAAGCCCGCCGGCGACGGCGCGATCGAGAAGCAATGGGGCGAGGGCGCCGCCGACTACACGCCTGCAGGCCGGATCGATCCCGACGGCGCGTTCCGCTGGGTCACCACCGACGAGGGCGACGTCAGCCTGCGCGCGTGGCCCTGGAAGGCGCCGCCCTCGGCCACCCGCCGGTTCGCGTGCCGCGACGGCGCGCGCTTCGACGACGTGGTGTTCCAGCTGCCCGAGCGGCGCCCCGACATCGAGGGCGTCCTCGTCGACAAGGCCGGCGAGCCGGTCGGCTTCGCGTTCGTCGACCTCGCGCCGCTCGACCGCGGCGGCATCGCGCAGCAGGAGCGCACCGATGCCGCGGGCCACTGGCAAGTCTTCAGCATGCCGCCCGGCCGCTACCGCGCCAGCGCGCATGCCGAGGGCCGCGGCGTGGCGATCCAGACCATCGTGTCGCCGCGCGACGGCGTGCGACTCGAGCTCGGCGGCACCGGCCGCCTCGAGGGGACGACCACCCGCCTGACGAGCGGCAGCTTCGAGCTCATCATCGGGACCTGCGTCGACGGCGCCGGCATGGTGCCGCTGCCGCAGGCGCGCCGCCTGGTCACCGTGAGCGGCGGCCGGTTCACCGTCGACGATCTCCCTGCGTGCGAGCTGTCATTCGGCGTCAGCTGGCGCGGCCGCATGGCCCCACAGCACCTCGCGATCCCGAGCGGCGGCACCGCGCACATCGAGCTCGACCTCGGTACGGCGCGCGCCAAGACCGTGCACGGCCTCGTGCGCGACGCCTCCGGCGCTCCGATCGCCGGTGCGATCGTCACCTCGTCCTACGAGGGCAAGGCCGACACCATCGCGCGCACCGACGCCTCGGGTGCCTACACGCTCAAGAGCTACTCGGGCGCCGCCCTGCGCGCCCGCGCCCCCGGTCGCGTCGGCACCGCGCAGGTCGGCGGCGCCAACCTCGACGCCGAGCAGGTCGACCTCATCATCGTCGTCGATGGCCGCGACGACGACACCGACGACTGACCGCGCCAGCCCGCCTGGCGCCGCGCACAACCGTCGTCGGCCGCGCCGCGCCGCAGGTATCGACGCTGTGAATCGTGGCGGTGAATCGTGTATGACGGACCTGGAGGTATCGATGCGAGCTCTGCAATCACTGCGCAGCGTGTTCATCCACGTCGCTGTCGTCTTCATCCTGGCAACGCTCGCGGCCTGTGCGACAGGCGCGGGAGCCAAGCTCGAGCCGACCGTGGCCAAGCAGGCCGCCGAGGACAAGACCCAGCTCGTGGTGTACCGCTGGCCGGTCGCGGCGAGCAGCGCCAAGGGCGTGGTCATGATCGTGCATGGCGCCTCCGAGCACGCCGGCCGCTACGATCGGTTCGCGCGCTTTCTCAACGGCGCGGGCTACGCCGTGATCGCGATGGACCTCCGCGGCCACGGCAATACGCGGCCGCGCTCCCCCGCGCTGCTCGACGCAGGCCCCGACGCCTGGAACCACTTCGTCGAGGACCAGAAGTGGCTGCGCGACCTGATCGGCCGCGAGTATCCCGGCAAGAAGGTCGTGTTGTTCGGCCACAGCATGGGCTCTGCGATCGCGCAGGACTACATGACACGGTACGGGACCTCCGTCGACGCGTACGTCCTGAGCGGCACCTTCTACGGACCGCCGCTCCCCGACGAGGTGCTCAAGGCGGCCGACGAGGCTGCGCAGAAGGCACCGCTCGAGCCGTCGCCGATCTTCGCGGGCCTGTTCGTCGGCTTCAACAAGCCGTTCTCCGACAAGCCCGGATTCGAGTGGCTGAGTCGCGATCCCGCGGAGGTCGCCAAGTATGTGAACGATCCACTGTGCGGCAAGCCGTTCGGAAACGAGCTGACGCGCGACTTCTTCCGCGGCCTGAGCGCGATGCGTGCGCCGGAGGTCGAAGCGAAGATTCCCAAGGACGTTCCGGTGCACATCATCGCCGGCGACCAGGATCCCGTCGGCGAGAACACGAAGAGCGTGATGGCGCTGATCGAGCGCTACCGCGCCCTCGGACTGACCAAGGTCACCTACAAGTTCTATCCGAACGCTCGGCACGAGCTGTTGAACGAGACCAATCGCGACGAGGTGCAGAACGACCTGCTGGCATGGTTGAATGGCCTCTAGTCGAAGGCGAGATCGAGGCCGGCGACGCTGGCGACGAGGAGGCCGTCGCTCGAGACCATGGTCGAGCCGTTGAGCTCGAGGCCGATCGCCGCCCACTTGAAGCGGAGGAGCTCGAAGCCGATGCCGCCGAGGGCCGCGGGGCCGACGAGGGTGATGTCTCGGTTGCCGCTCACGTCGCGGACGTCGCGGCGGGTGTAGACGCCGACGCCGCCCGCGGCGCGCAGCCAGAGCGAACGGTTGATGTAGTACTGGGCACCCGCGAGCAGGTTGACGTCGGTGTTGGCCTTGGTGTCGCTCATCGTGGCCGCCTTGTGGAGCGCGGCGGTGGCGGTGATCTCGAAGGTGATGACGGTGCGGCGCGTGGCGACGCGGCCCAGGCGCAGCGAGAGGGCGCCGCCGCGACCGACGGAGTCGGTGATGCCGAAGCCGGCCGTGAGGCCTCCACCGAGGGTGGCGGTGAAGGTCAGGCCGCTGCGCGACTCCGTGGTCTCGAGGTTGGCCTCGGCGGCGTCCTGGACCGCCGGATCCGGCTCGCTGTCGCGCGCAGCGTTGGGCTTCGCGGGCTCGGCGCGAGCAGCGGAGGCCGCGAGGGTGGTGGCGAGGGCCACCAGCAGCGTCGCGTCCGCCGGTCCGCTCATTTGGCTCGGCTGCCGATGGCGACGAGGGGCGGGAATGCGGTTCGGTCGCCGAGGTGAGGCTGGTCTGGGAGGCGCAGGCGCTCGACGATCTCACCGCCGACCAGGTGCTTCTCGACGATCTCGGGGATGTCGTCGACCGTGACGTGGCCGTACCAGACTTGCTCGGGATATACGACAACCGTCACACCGGCCTCGCATTGATCGAGACATCCTGCATTGTTGGCGCGGATGATCTTCGAGAGGCCGCGCGCCGACAGCTCGGCCTTGAGGCGGTCGCGCACGTCGATGCCGCCCCTCGCCTTGCAGCAGCCCTTGGGATTGTCGGGCGCACGCTCGTTGATGCACACAAACACGTGACGCTGGAAGCTCGGCATCCGCCGGACACGGTAGCATGCTCACCTACTGCGCAAGGCTTGAAGCACGGCGCCAGCTGGCGCATCCTTGCGTCGTCGGGGAAATGAGCGAGACGCGTCCACGTCCCAGCGCACCCGGATCCACGATCGTGGGATCGGTCCTCGGGAGCTATCGGATCCTCGGCGAGCTCAGCACGGGCGGCATGGGCACGGTCTACCGCGCAGAGCATGTGCTGCTCGAACGGCCCGCAGCGGTGAAGCTATTGCGGCCAGACCTGACGGCGAGCCCGTCGCTGGTGCAGCGGTTCTTCAACGAGGCGAAGGCAGTGACGGCGTGCAAGCACCCGGGCATCGTCGAGGTCTACGACTTCGACTACGCGCCCGACGGTCGCGCATTCTTCGTGATGGAGCTGCTCGAGGGTGAGACGCTCGCCCGACGGCTCTCGCGCGCGCGGCTGGCGGAGGCCGAGGTCGCGGTGCTCGCGCACGGGATCGCGAGCGCGCTCAAGGCCGCGCACCGCGTGGGCGTGGTGCATCGCGATCTGAAACCGGACAACGTGTTCCTCGTGCCCGACCCCGACGGCGGGCCGGACCGGACCAAGGTCCTCGACTTCGGGATCGCCAAGCTGGCCGGACCGTCGTCGCGCGGCAACACGCAGACCGGAGCGCTGATCGGAACGCCGCTGTACATGGCACCCGAGCAGGCGCGCGCGGCAGGTGCGATCGACCACCGCGCGGACCTCTACTCGCTGGGCTGCATCCTCTATCACATGCTGGTGGGTCGGCCGCCGTTCGTCGCCGACGGCGGCGGCGAGATCATCGCGCTGCAGATGTTCGGGCAGGCCGAGCCGCCGAGCCGCCACGCGCCGGTGACGCCGCCCATGGAGCAGCTGGTGCTGCGCCTCCTCGAGAAGGACGCGGCGGCTCGATTCCAGAATGCCGGCGAGCTGATGCTTGCGCTCGCGGCCCTCGATCCGCGGCTCGCGCGCGCATGGCCGGGCACGGCGCCAGATCTCGCCGAGGCGCCGCCGCGCGCGAGTGATGCACCCACGACGGAGGATCCGCCGCGCCCACGGTCGCGGTCGCGGATGCCGATCATCGCGGGCGCGATCGCCGTGGTCGCGGCGGCGGGAATCGCACTCCTGGTGATGGCGAACGGCGATGGCTCACCCGCGAAGCCGGTGCCGGCGAGCGCAGCGGTGAACGCAGCGCCGTCGCCGGCGCCGGGCAACGCACCCGCGAGCACCGCGACGATCGCGCCGGCGCAACCCTCTGCGGCCCCGACCGCGCCGATCGGCGCGACGACCGCGCACGGCTCGACGGGGCCGGCGAAGCGCGCCGGCAAAAAGGCCGGTGATGGATCCGCGAGCCCTCGAGGCAAGCGCGAGAACGTGAACGCCGACAAGATGATCGAGGTCATTCACGAGCTGCGGCCGGCCGATTCGCCCCGGCCCGGGGAGCACAGCAAAGATGGCTCGCCGATCGAGAGCGACATCGGCCTCGACCGCAAGCGCAAGGATCCGTCGGCGCCATGACGTCCGCTGGCATCCATCGGTTCGCGATCGCGGCCGCGCTGGTCGTCGCACGCGCCGCGGCCGCGCAATCGCCTGCGCCCGCTGCGCCGCCCGAGGGTGTGCCCGAGAAGCCCGGTGCGCCCGAGCCAGCCGCGCCCGCAGAGCCTGCGCAGCCGCCGCCACCGCTCGCGCAGATCAAGGACGAGAAGCAGCTGACGGAGATCCTGCAAACCATGACGCAGGATCCGGCGATCGCGGTGGACAACCCGGCGACGCGGCCGCTGGCGCAGGCGCTCATGACCGAGGGCGTCAAGCAGCTGCAAGCGCGCGCCTACGATCAGGCACTGGCGAACTTCCTCGAGGCGTACGCCAAGTTTCCGAGCCCCAAGATCCTGCTCAACATCGCGTCGACGCTGCGCGACATGGGGCGGCTCGCCGATGCGGCGAACACCTACCAGCGCTACCTGACGGATCCGGCCACCAGCGCCGAGCGCGTCGCCGAGGTGAAGGAGCTGCTGCTGCGGCTCGACGATCAGCTGACGATCTTGACCGTGCGCGTCTCGCCGCATGGCTCGGACATCTCGATCGACGGGGGGCCCTTCATCCCGGTGGGCAGCACCCTGATGACGCGCGTGCGGTCCGGGCTGCACCTGGTGCGGATCCGCAAGAACGAGCAGGGCGACGAGCTCACGGTGAACGGCTTCGAGGGCGAGAACAAGGAGGTCACGCCCAAGGTGCCCGCGGCCGCGGAGCCGGCGCGCGCGCCGACGGTGGCCGAGCAGAAGCCGATCGACCTCAAGGCGGTCCCGGCGGCGCCACCCGAGCGCGTCGACGGCTGGCTCATCACCGGGACGCAGTACGGATCGAGCGATGCGTCCGGCCGCGAGCGCAAGGTGCGCAGCGGCTCCGACGGGCGCGAGATCACGGCGATCGTGCCGCACGTCGAGGTCGAGCACACGGGGGCGATCATCGGCGGCGACGAGGCGATCTCGTCGGGCGTGCTCGGCGTGGTGCGCATCGACGGCAAGGGCCGCGGGTTCGCCGGCGGCGCGGGGCTGGCGATCGCCAAGGGCCGGTTCGAGACCGAGCTGATGGTGCTCAAGTCCGATGTGATCGGCGGCTATCTCGGGTTCCGATTTCGCCTGTGGAAGGGGGTATTTCGCCCTTATGTGGCAATCGGCTTCCCTGGGTTTGTCTACCACCACGACGAGGTAGACTCCGAGACGATGATGACGACGACCACCACGCGGCTTGCGATCGGCGGGCGGATCGCG
>DATIPJ010000285.1:0-5758 GCA_035472155.1 Kofleriaceae bacterium | reverse complement strand
GCGAGGCCATGATCGCGATCCGGCACGAGATCGCCGACATCGAGGCCGGCCAGCTCGACCGCGTGAACAACCCGCTCAAGAATGCGCCCCACACCGCGGCCATGGTGTGCGGCACAGAGTGGGATCGGCCCTATTCGCGGGAACAGGCCGCGTTTCCGGCGCCCTGGTTGCGCGTTCACAAGTACTGGCCGCCTGTAGCCCGGGTTGACAACGCCTACGGCGATCGCAACCTGGTGTGCACATGCCCACCCATCGAGGCGTTTAGCTGATGGATCTCACCGGTCTGATCGCAGTCATCGGCGCTTTCAGCATCGGACCCACCATCGTGTACCTGCGCAGTCGCCACAAGCTCGAGGAGCGGAAGCTCGAGCTCGAGGCGCGGACAGGCGGGGGCAGCAGCAACAGCAAGGAAACCAAGCTACTCGCCGAGGAGAACAAGCTCCTGCGCGAGCGGGTCGAGAACCTCGAGTCGATCGTGTGTAGCGTCGATTTCGAGCTCAATCAGAAGCTGGCCAAGGTCATCGACGAGCAGCGCTCACTCATGCTGCCGGGCGGCGAGCCGCGCGTCCCCAGCGTGAACGACCCCACGCCCAACCCGCCCAGGACGCCGACCGGTGGCTTCGCGGTCGCCAGCCCCCCGAGGGCCGCCGCGGCCCTCGAGCGCACTGCCACCGCGATCGCCGCCAGGGTCGCCACGCCGCCGCTCACCACCTCGCTCGAGGCCGGCCAGGTGCTCGCCCAGCGCTACCGCGTGCAGCGCCTGCTCGGCAAGGGCGGCATGGGCGCGGTCTACCTGGCCGAGGACGAGGTGCTCGGCGAGCTGGTCGCGCTCAAGGTCATCTCGAGCGCGTTCGCCTCCGACGAGGTCGCCATGGTCGCGCGGTTCCGTCGCGAGGCCGCCGCCGCCCGCAAGGTCTCCTCGCCGTCGGTGATCCGCATCCACGACCTGGGCGAGGCGCGCCCGGGGCTGCTCTACCTCTCGATGGAGTACTTCGCCGGGCGCACCCTCACCGAGGTCATCGCCCAGCGCGGCGTGGTCCCGCTCAAGGACGTGCAGGACATGCTGCAGCAGATCGGCACCGGCCTCGAGGCGGCGCACCAGGTCGGCGTGGTCCACCGCGACCTCAAGCCGAGCAACATCCTCGTCGGCGAGCGCGGCGCCGTGAAGATCATCGACTTCGGCCTCGCGACGACCGCCGTCGCCGACGGCCTCACCGCCACGGGCACCATTCTCGGCACGCCGCACTACATGGCCCCCGAGCAGGTGCGCGGCCGGCCGGTCGACGCCCGCAGCGACATCTACGCCCTGGGCGCGCTCGCCTATCACCTGGTCTGCGGCCGCCCGCCGTTCGCCGGCGACAACCCGATCGCCATCGGCTTCGCGCACCTGTCCGAGCCGGTCGTCGCGCCGCGCGTGCTGCGCAAGGACTGCCCGCCGGCCCTCGACGCCGCCATCGTCGCCGCGCTCGCCAAGGCTCCCGAGGACCGCCCCGCGAGCGCGAAGGCCTTCGTCGATCGCGCGTTCGGCCCAGCGTAGGCGGCCCGGGCCACGCTCACCCGGGGCGCGGCGTCATCAGGTAGTGCGCCACGAGCCACTCGTGCCCGTCGCGAAATCCGAACAGCTCGGCGCAGGCGAGGAAGAACACCCGCCAGCGCTCCACCTTGTCGCGGCCGCCGAGGATCGCCGTCGCGGCGGCGCGGTTCATCATGAGGTTTGCGTACCAGGCCTCTGCGGTGCGCGCGTAGTGCGTCCCGTCGAGCTGCCACGCGTGCGCGATCGCCAGGTCGTCCTGAAAGCGATGCAGCAGCCGCGTCGACGGCATGATGCCGCCGGTGAAGAACGCGCGCGCCATCCAGTCGCTCGCCCCCGCGTCCTCGAATGGATACGCATGCTCCCGGTGCGCGAACACGTGCACGAACAGCGCGCCTCCCGGCGCCAGCCAGCCGGCGATCCGGCGCAGCAGCGCCTGATAGTTGCGCATGTGCTCGAACATCTCGATCGACACCACGCGGTCGAACGCCCCGGCCGCAAGCTCCACGGTCCGGACGTCCGCGGTCCGGACGATCACGTTCGAGAGCCCGCGGATCTTCGCTTGCTCGGCGATGTGCGCTCGCTGCGTCCCCGAGTTCGAGAGCGCCGTGAACCGGCTGCGCGGGTAGCGCGCCGCCGCCCACAGCGTCAGCGCTCCCCATCCGCACCCCAGATCCAGCACCGCCTGACCGTCCGCGAGCCCGGCGCGCTCGGCCGTGAGCTCGAGCATCGCGACTTCGGCCGCCCCGAGCGACTCGACGCCCTTGGGCCAGTAGCAGCTCGAGTACTTGAGGTGCGGCCCGAGGACGCGCGCGAAGAACGCCGCAGGCACCTCGTAGTGCTGCTGGTTCGCCGCCGCGGTCTCGATCGCGATCTCGCTGTCGCGCAGCTCGGCGACGAGCGCCTCGAGACGCCCGGCTCCATGCCGCCGCTCCTGCCGCAGCCGGAGCGCGCACACGGTGCGGATCCCCATGCGCAGCATCCGCTCGGGGATCCAGCCCGCATCGATGATCCGGTCCAGCACCGCGCCGTCGCCCATCGTCGGTCGCTCCAAGCTGGGGGTCAAGCCTGCACGGGATTCATCGGGCGGCCGGAGCGCATCGCGCCGGATGGCGCCGGATGGACATGATCGCAGCGAACCTTTCGCGCCGATCCTGCATTCTCCTGGCATGAGCGCCGGCAAGCTCGTACCACTGGCCCGACCCGGGGCAGCGGCGGCGTCCGCGGAGCTCGGCGACGACGAGCTCATGCTGCTGGCGCGCGGTGGCCGCGGCGCCGCGTTCGACGAGCTGGTCCGCCGGCACCAGCGACGCGTGCTGGGTGTGGCGGCGCGCTACGTGCGCGAGCCCGCGCAGGCGCGCGACGTCGCGCAGAACACGTTCCTCGAGCTGTACCGCGCGCTGCCACGCTACCAGCCGCGCGGCGCGTTCACCTCGTTCCTGTACCGGATCACACTGAATGAGTGCCGCATGGCCCGGCGGACCGCGCGTGCCGAGGACCGCAGGGTCGAGGCGGCGGCGCTGCAGCTGAGCGATGACGTGGAGCCCGAGACCTCGGAGGCCCGGATCCTGGCGCGCGAGCGCGAACGCGAGGCCCAGCGCGCGCTCGACGGGCTGAGCGAGAAGCTGCGCGCCGTCGCGGTGCTGCGCTACAGCGGCGACCTGTCGTACCAGGAGATCGCCGAGGTGCTCGGGACGCCGGTCGGGACCGTCAAGCGACGGCTGTTCGATGCGCTCGAGCAGCTGCGCCGGCGGCTCATGGAGGATCCATCATGAAGCGACGAGACCCCATGGCGCCGCACGCGCTGGTCGCATTCCTCGAGGGCGAGGTCACGCGGTCCGAGGCAGCGCGGATCGAGAGCGAGCTGGCCGACAGCGCGGTCGCGCGCCGCCGTCTCGCCCAGCTGCGCGAGATCCGGAGCTCGCTCACCGAGCTGCCCGACGAGCTCGCCGGCGTCGACCTCGTCGCGGGCGTCCGTCAAGCGATCGCAAAGACCCCGGCTCCGGCCCCGGCGCGCCGCGTCTGGTTGCGGGGCGGCCTGTTCGCGGCGATGGCGGTGGTCGCGCTCACGCTGGTGATCGCGCGGCAGCTGGCGACGCCGCGCGAGGCGGCGGACGAGTTTCGCGTCAAGAGCGCCGATCCGGCCGCCGCCGAGGACCGCTGGGTCCGGATCGATGTCTTCCGGGTCAACCGCGATGGCGCCGCGCGGCCGCTCGGCGCCACCGGCGGAGCGCTGCAGTCCGGAGACGGACTGGTCTTTCGCTACACCGACGTCAGCCCCGAGCCATTCGGCTATCTGATGATCTTCGCGATCGACGCCGCCCACGAGATCCACTGGTACTACCCGGGCTACGAGGCCGCGGGCAGCGATCCGGCATCGCTCGCGATCCGGTCGCGCGGATCGGACATCGCGCTGGCCGATGCGATCCATCATGATCTCCGCCCCGGGCCCCTGGTGATCTACGCGCTGTTCACGCGCCAGCCGCTGCGCGTGCTCGACATCGAGCAGCGACTCCGCGAGCAGGTCGCGCGCCCGGACTGGGATCCGGCAGCACCGCCGCGAGCGCCCGTGCCGGGCTCGGCGCAGGACGTCGTGCACGCCCGTGTGATCCGATGAAGCGCGGCCTCCTCGTTTGCATGGCCGGCGCGCTGGCCGCGCGGTGCGCGCCGGCGGCCGCGGGTCCCGCGCCGCGTCCGGATCCCGGCCCCACGGCCCGGTTCGCGATCGTGATCGGCAACAACCAGCCCGAGCACGCCGCTGCCGGCGTCCTGCGCTTTGCCGACGACGACGCGCTCGCCACACACCGCCTGCTGGTCGAGGCCGGCGTGCACAGCATCCTCCTGACCCGGTTCGACGACACCACCCGCCGGATCCACGCGGGCGCGCAGCCCGACGGCGCGCCGCGCTGGCCAGCGCTGCAAGCGGCGCTCGCCCGACAGAGCGGCGAGATCGAGCGCGCGCGGGCCCTGGGGCGCGAGGCCGAGCTGCTCTTGTTCTACAGCGGGCACGGCGACGTCGAGCGCGGGGAGGGCTACGTCCTGCTCGAGGACCGCCACCTGACGCGCAGCGATCTGGCCGACCTCCTCGAGCGCTCCCCGGCCACCCGGAACCACGTGATCATCGATGCGTGCAAGTCGTACTACATGGCGTTCGAGAAGGGCCCCGGCGGGCACCGCGTGCATTTTGCCGGCGGGTTCGTCGAGCCCGCCAGAGCCGCCCGCCACCTGGCCAACACCGGCTTCGTGCTGTCGACCTCGTCGGATCGCGACAGCCACGAGTGGGAGCGGTTCGGCGGCGGCGTGTTCAGCCACGAGGTCCGCTCGGCGCTGCGACGCCGGCGCCGTCGAGCTCTACCAGCTGCGCGGCGGCGGCACCGGCGTCTGGACCTGGCTCGGCGAGCTCGTCGCGCCGGATCCGCAAACCAGCGCCGGCTTCGGCAGCGCCCTGGCGTTCGCGGGCGACCAGCTCCTGGTCGGCGCGCCCCGCGCCGGCCGCGGCGCGGTGTACGTCTACCGGCGCGGTGCCGATGGCTGGGCGTGGTCGCAGACGATCGCGGCCGATGTCACCGGCGTACCGGCCAACCAGGTCGCCTCGCTCGGGTTCGGCAGCCACCTCGCCGCGGATCAAGCGCTCGCGGTGATCGGGACGGCCTGGACGGTGGCGCACGTCTACCAGCTCTCGGACCCCACCGCCGTGCACCTCGCGACGCTCGCCACGCTCGGCACACCGGGCGACGATCTCGGCGACTGCGCCTCGTGCGGGGCCCTGGCGATCCACGGCACCACCGCCGTGCTCGCGACGTACATGCGCAACGCTGCCGGCGTCCGCGTGACGGCGTTCGACGCGGCCCACGACTGGGCCGGCACCGAGCTCACCGAGATGCTCGGGGACATCACGTACCTTGCCGTCGCGCTCGATGCGGATCGTCTGGCCGTGAGCCGGGCCGACACGCTGCGCATCCTCGAGCGGACCGCCGCGGGCTGGGGCGCGCCTCAGGACATCGCGCTGGGTGCGATGTTCGCGACCGACCTCGCCTGGCGGAGCACGGACCTGGTGATGACGGCGTACCACCCGCCTCTGGCGTCTCCGTTCCTCGTCCACACGGTCCAGCGTATCGCAGACACCTGGCAGGTCGATGAGGGGACCCGGATCGCCGACCGCGGCGCCAGCGGCCAGTTCAACCGGGTCGCGGTCACCGGCGACTGGGTGGCCACCGGCAACCCGAG
>DATIPJ010000284.1:0-6365 GCA_035472155.1 Kofleriaceae bacterium | reverse complement strand
GCTCTCGGTGGTCGAGCGGGCCTCGAGGCTGCTCCGCGCGGCGCCCGCCATCGTGCCGGGCTGGGTCTGCTCGTTGCTGCGCGACGCGATCGCCGCGAACTCGGCGAGCATCGGGTCGGCGGGCCGGGTCGGGGTATCGCTCGTCGGCGGCAGGATCCCGGTGCGGCCGCTCGGCCGCAGCGGCCGGGTCGCCGCGCGCGCCACCGCCGGGATCTGCATCGAACCGGGCGGGGCTCGCAGGTTGACCATGGTCACCGGCTTGTACGTATCGCCGAGGTCGCTCGAATCGGGCGCGACCGACATGTACAGCGTCGCAAAGCCGCCGATGATGCCGATGATCAGCGTCAGCGGCGCCCAGGTCCGCTGCAGCTCGACCCCCATGTGGGCGGCGATCTGGACGCCCGGGCCGTCGGTCTCGGCGCCGAACATGTACGCCGTGGCGACCGCGATCGACAGCGTGGTGAGCGCGAACATGTACCCGAGTCGCGCGATCGTGTCATTGGCATTGCCGGTGAGCAGCCGAGCGCCGGCCTGGTACGCGACGAGCGCGGCGAACGCCAGGCTCGACCACATCGTCACGGTGGCCAGCGTCGAGAACATGCCCGGTGGGCCGAGCGGCGTGGTCGTGCAGACGTGGATCGTCGTGCACGTGCGGACACTCGCGAGGTCGATCGAGACCCGACTGACCTCATCGCCGACCTCGAATACCCGCAGATACCAATCCATGGTCAGGGTCGCGGCGAGGATCAGGACGAGCGAGACCGCGGCGCATAACAGCACACGCGTTCGATCGCGTCCCATCCCGTGCAACATATCACGGCCGGTTTGGCGAGCCTCACGGCGCGGCCTGGCGAACCCTCGCCGAACATGTGCGTGCACATGTCCATGGCCCGGCTCGGTCCTGGCTCGGCCGGCCTGGGCTCGGATCTCCAGGCCTGGCGGACGCTGACCGGCCCCAGCGGCCCGGACTTCTCCGCGCGATTCTTTGTAAGTCAGACGTCAGGTGGGCATGCCAAGTGCAGCGATGGTGGCCGTGAGCGCACATCAAGACCACGCACCGCTCCTTCCGACCACGACCCCGAGCTCGGCGATGAGCGACCCGGAGCCGCGCGTCCTCGGACAGCTGGCAGACCTGGTCGAGGGCGTCGTCACGCATCTGGAGACCACCGCCGACCAGCCGATGCCCGGCGCCGTTGCCGAGTGCAACGCCGTGCTCGAGACCTGCCTCGAGGCGCGGCGCGAGACGCCCGGGCGCGGCTCGACGGTCGCTGCGCGCGAAGAGCTGCGCCGCCTCGCGCGCCTGCTCAAGGTCGTCGAGCCTCCCGACTCGGTGCTCGTGCTGCGGCAGATCCGCCGCGTGCTGGGCCGGTTCGACTCCTGCGCGGCGTGACCCGGGTCGCGGCATTGGCCGGATCGTGAGCAGCGCCGGGAGTCTGCTAGAACCGCGTGATGCGCGCGCCGAGCCTCCTCGCGATCCTCGCGGTCGCCGCGGTCGCGGCGCTCGCGCGACCGGCGCAGGCGCACCAGACGTCGGTCAAGTACGTCGATGTCACCGTCGATGGCGCGCGCGCGACGGTCAAGCTGACGGTCGCACCGACCGATGTCACCGAACCGCTCGGGCTGCCGCCGGACGCGCGGCCCACCGTGGCCCAGGCGTGCGTGCCGCCGGTGGCGGCGTACGTGGCGCGCTGGCTGGCGGTCGGGCCCGACGGCGGGACAGCCTGTCTCGGCGACGCGCCGGTCGCGCACCCCGACCCCGACGGCCGGTTCGTCGTCGTGGAGTGGCAGGTCGCCTGCCCCGAGGAGCTCACCCGCCTCGCGCTCGACTTTCGCGCGTTCTTCGCGGTCGACGTCCGCCACGAGGCGATCGCCACCGTGCACGCGCCGGGGGCGACCGAGGACGCCGCCGTCGTGCGCGCGGCCGATCCGATCCTGCGTGTCCACGCGGGCGAATCGCTCGGGCTCGCCGCCTGGGTCGCCGCCGGTGTCCAGCACATCTGGGACGGCCGCGACCACGTCTGCTTCGTGCTCGCGCTGCTGCTCGTCGTGATGCTGGTCTCGAGCGGCAACCACTGGGCCACGCGCACCCCGCTCGCCACGGTGCGCCACACCGCGGCGATCATCACCGCGTTCACCGTCGCGCACAGCATCTCGCTGATCGCCGCCTCGCTCGGCTGGGTCAGCCTACCGGGCCGCCTGGTCGAGTCGCTGATCGCGTTCTCGATCCTCTACACCGCGATCGAGAACATCGCGCGGCCCGACGTGTCGTGGCGCTATGTGCTGACGTTTGGGTTCGGGCTGGTGCACGGCCTGGGGTTCGCCAGCGTGCTGCGCGTGATGCTGCCGCCCGACCACATCATCGCGCCGCTGCTCGGCTTCAACGTGGGCGTCGAGCTCGGTCAGCTCGTGATCGTGCTGATCGCGCTGCCGCTCTTGTGGCTGTTCGCCCGCGAGCTGGGCGCCGACCGCTACCGCCGCCGCGCGATGCCGATCCTGTCGCTCTTGATCGCCGCGATCGCGATCAAGTGGCTGATCGAGCGCACGCTGGACGTCGCGCTGATCACGTTCTGGGGAATGTAGGCGAATCGCGTCCAACCTGTTTCGCGTACAGTCTTTTCCCGGCGAATCGCACGCTGCACCGCCCGCGTTCGGGCCGTGCGCCTCTTCCCAGCCTCCGGGCGTTGGGTCGATACTGCCGAGCACGTTGGCGCTCGGCGATACGGAACAGCCAGCTGTCGAGGACACTGGAAAGCCGGTCGTCGTCTGCGTCGACGATGATCCCAATAACCTCGCGGCGCTCGGCCGCGTGCTGAAGCACCGCTACCTGGTGCTGCTCGCCAGCGACGGCATGGAGGCGCTCGAGCACGTGCAGCGCCACCCCGACGTGGCCTGCGTGCTGGCGGATCTGCAGATGCCCGGGCTGCCGGGCGCGGCGCTGCTCACGCGCGTCGCCCACATCCGGCCGCAGTGCCGGCTCGCGGTCGTCACCGGCTTTCCCGAGTCCGAGGATCTGATCAAGGCGATCAACGCGGGGCATCTGCACTATGTGATCACCAAGCCGTGGCGGCTGCAGGATCTCCTGCAGGTCGTCGATCAGCTGGTGAACACGTTCCGGCTCGAGCGCGACAACGCGCGCCTGGTCAGCGAGCTGCGCCAGGCCAACCAGCAGCTGCGCGACCACGAGCACGTGCTGGTCGCGCAGCTCGAGTCGCGCGGCCGCGAGATGGCGGCGGCGACCGAGCAGCTCGCGCAGATGGGCGTGCAGCTCGACGCGCTCACGCTGCGCGACGGGCTGACCGGGCTCTACACGCATCGCGCGTTCCAGGAGCGGCTGCGCGAGGAGTGCGCGCGCTCGATGCGCTACGGCCAGCCGATGTCGCTCTTGATCGCCGACCTCGACGGCTTCGCGGCGGTCAACCACGACCTCGGCTACCAGATCGGCGACGATATCCTGCGCCACATCGCGTGCGTCCTGCAGGAGGACTCCGACCGCGGGCGCGGCTCGGAGATCATCGCGCGCTACTCGGGCGAGGAATTCGTGGTGCTCTTGCCCGAGACCGGCAAGTCGGGCGCGCTGACCAAGGCCGCGCGGCTGCGCGACGCGGTCGCGTCGGCGGAGATGCCGGGCGGGCGGCAGATGTCGATCTCGATCGGCGTCGCATCGCTGCCCGACGACGCCGCCGAACCCGAGGGCCTGCTCACCGCCGCCGAGGCCGCCGTGCGCGGCGCCAAGCGCGGTGGCCCGGGCCGCGTGCACTTCTTCTCGGCCGGCGATGATCCGTCGCTGCCGCGCGGCCCGAGCCGCGCGTTCACGCAGCTGCCCCAGCTCGACGGCTTCCGGCCCTACCAGGAGCGGATGAACGAGGTCACCGCGATCCTGATGCGCGACCGCTCGCTGTCGTGCCTGCTGGTCGACCTGTCGCGCCTGCGCCGCGTCGAGCTCGACCTCGGCGTCGCCCACCACAGCGAGATCTACGACCACGCGGCCACCGTGCTCGATCAGCTGCGCGGCTCGCTGCTCCAGCCCGCGGATCTGATCTGCCGCTCGGGCGACGGCGATGGCTACCTCGTGATCCTGTCGCCGCGCTCGGGCGAGCGCATCGATCTCGACGGCCTCGCCGCCAACGTCGAGCTCGCCGTCGAGGATGGCCTGGCGCCGATGGTGAGCGAGGTGCTGCGCGAGCAGCCGCGCATCACGGTCGGCTCGGCGCGGGTGCTCGGCAACTCGCTGCTCCGCCCCGAGCGCATCGCCGCGCGGCTGGTCAGCGACGCCGCGGCGGCGACGCGCAACCTGCGCGAGCGCAAGGCGCACCGCGATCGCTCGACCTTGCAGGACATCATCCTCGGCGACGGCCTCGCGGCGGTGTTCCAGCCGATCGTCGACCTCGGCAGCGGCGACATCTTCGCCTACGAGGCGCTGACCCGCGGCCCGGCCGACAGCGCGCTCGAGTCACCGGCCACGCTGTTTGCGATCGCCGACGAGGTCGACCTCACCGTCGAGCTCGACCGCGCGTGCTTCCGCGGTGCGCTGCGCAACGCGCTGTCGCTCGAGCCCGTGCACCGGCTGTTCGTGAACCTCTTGCCGATGTCGTTCTACGACGCGGCGTTCATCGAGGTCGAGGTCGGGAACCTCTTGACCGCGGCCGGCCTCACCCCGGCCAACATCGTCTTCGAGATCACCGAGCGGCTCGCGATCGAGAACTTCGCGTCGTTCAAGCGCGCGCTCGCGGCCTACACCGCGATGGGCTTCGGCGTGGCGATCGACGACGTCGGCACGCGGCACTCCAACCTCGAGACCGTGATGTCGCTGCGTCCGCACTTCATCAAGGTCAGTGACGTGCTGGTCCGCGGCATCGCGCGCTCCACTGTCAAGCGCGAGATGGTGCGCTCGCTGCGCCACATCGCCGAGACCGTCGACGCCGTGATGATCGCCGAGGGCATCGAACGCGTCGAGGACGTCGCCGCGCTGCGCGACCTGGGCCTGCGCTACGGCCAGGGCTACTACCTCGCTCGCCCGGGCCAGGGGTTCCCGGCGCTGCGCGAGGACGTCTACAGCGAGCTGTCCAGCGCGACGATGGCCGCGCAGGGGACGGCGCTGTCCACCAGCGATGACGACGATGATGATGACGAACGCGACCTCCCGCGGATCGCCATCGGCAGCTCGCCGCGCGCGATCACTCAGACGATTCCCGGCAACGTGTTCGGGCGCGCCGAGGACGAGATCACGAGTGACTTCCAGATTCCCGAGGACGCAGATCCGCACCACGCGGAAAATTCCGCTGCGCGAGGCGAGAACGCGACCCAGCCGCTCCCGGTGTGGCGGCCGCTCGTCGACGACGATGTGGGGAATGCGGAACCCGTGCTCGACGACGGATCGACCCCCGAGCCACTGCTCGACAGCTTGCGCCGCGCGCCGGTCGAGAAATCACCCGGCGGCGCGCACGGAGGAGGTCGGCCCGGTCTAAACTGATGAGCATTGCCATGGATCGTAACGCGTTCCACAAGCTGCTCGCGTTCGGCATCGAGCGCGGGGTCTCGGACATCCACTTCGAGGTCGGCTACCCGCCGCACTACCGCCTCCACGGCGAGTTGCTCGGCGCGATCAAGGTCCCGGCGCTGACCGCACCCGACACCGAGTCGATCGCGCGCATGATCCTCGAGGATCGCAACCAGACGGTCGACTTCACGCGGCGGTTCCCCGAGATCGATGTCTCCTACGCGCTGGCGCAGCGCGGCCGGTTCCGCGCATCGATCTTCCGCCAGCGCGGCGCGGTCGGCATCGTGATGCGCCTGATCCCGGTCAACGTGATGGCGCTCGAGCAGCTCAACCTGCCGCCGGTGCTCGCCGAGATCGCAGAGGCGCGCCGCGGCCTGGTCCTCATCACCGGCGCGACCGGCAACGGCAAGACCACCACCATGGCGGCGATGCTGCGCCACATCAACGAGACGCGCCACGCGCACATCGTCACGATCGAAGACCCGATCGAGTTCATCCACGAGCCGCAGAAGTGCATGATCATCCAGCGCGAGGTCGGCGCCGACACCGAGAGCTTCCGCGACGCGGTCACCGCCGCGATGCGCCAGGACCCCGACGTCATCCTCGTCGGCGAGATCCGCGACCGCGAGACCGCCGCGACGTGTCTCAGGGCGGCCGAGACCGGCCACCTCGTGATGAGCGCGATCCACACGCCGGACGCGGTCGCCACCATCCAGCGCTACCTGGGCCTGTTCGAGGCCGAGGCGGTCGACGTCGTGCGCGATCGCCTCGGCGACACGCTGCAAGCGGTCGTCTGCCTGCGCCTCGTCGCGAGCAAGGACGGCCGCCGCCGGCTGCCGGCGGTCGAGATCCTGCGCGTCACGCGGAC
>DATIPJ010000283.1:0-14801 GCA_035472155.1 Kofleriaceae bacterium | reverse complement strand
GAGCGTGGCGCCGATGACGTCGAGCGCCTCGTCCGGGATGGTCAGCGTGCCGAGCCACGCCTGGTAGTCGAGCTCGCCGGCCGCGCCGAGCGCGCGATTGCCATAGATCGAGAATCCGGTATGCGACAAGAGGACATCGCGGTCGCGCACCGGATAGACACTCTGTGGCAGCAGGATGGGCAGTCGCGCGGCATCGATGTCGACGTACTCGTTGTACAGGCCGAACGGCATCTTGATGACGCCGGCGCGCAGCCCGAGCCACGGGCGCCAGCGGTAGTCGAGATAGGCCCAGTCGATCTTCGGCGCGTCGTCGCGCAGACTGCCGACGTCGCGCGCGAACAGCTGGATGCCCGCGCGCAGGCGGTCGGCGACGTCGGTCGAGAAGTTGATGCCGGCCTCGAACAGCTCGAGGCTGGCGCGCGAATCCGAGCCGAGATAGTCGTTCGCCGTCGACGCGAACGCCCCCTCGCTGACAAAGCCGTGGATCTGGACGCGGGGGGTTCGCGGCGCGACCGCAGCCGGCTCGGGTGCGGGCGGCTCGGGCGCGGCGGGCTGCGCCGATGCACCTCCGGCGCGTGCGAACCACGCAAGCGCAAACACTGCGCACGCGAGAGCGTTCCGCGCGCGACTCACCGCGGTGACCACCCCGCCACGTGCGCTTGCACGTTGCTGCATCGGATCGACCGGAAACCTCCGACTCTCGATCGTACCTCCGATCGGTCACCCGCCCGCTGTGCAGCCCACGGACGGTGCCAGACGGCGTGGCACGCGATGTGACTGCGAAGCGAGAACGCGGAACAAGCAGTCACAGATTGCAGCCGGCGAGCAGAATTACCGTCGGAGTCCATGGGTGAGGGATTCGTGAGAGTCACGGCGCCCGTTGCGACCTCGGCATGTCGCAGCCGTTCTCCTGCGCAGTCCGCACACGCCGCGGCACCTGTGACTGCAAGGTGCGAGATCGCGACGACCTCGCGCGCGGCTCTCGATCTTGGCCAGTCCGAATCCCCCTGGCATCATCGGTTCAACCGTGAGGGGGTGAGGATCATGCGTGCGTACACGCCGAAGGAACGGACACCGGCCACCAAGCACTACGGGCGGCCAGCGGTCGCGCTGCCCGCGCCGTATCAGCTCGCGATCGAGGAGACCGCATTCCGCATGACGGTGCTCGAGGACCAGGGCGAGCGCGATTACGATTGCGACTGCGCGATCGCACCGCCGACCTGGTTCTCGGTCACGGTGCCGGCGCCGCCGAACAAGCGCTACCTGTACCTCGTCCAGCAGGAGGCCGCGACCGGCCTCATCGTCGTGTTGCTGCTGTTCGACCGCAGCGCCGCCGGCGAGCTGCGCGGCGCCCTGCGCCTGCCGCCGAGCGGCGCGTGGCTGCGCGCCGTCGTCGAGGGCACCGTCTACGTGCTGGCGTCCGACCTCGTGCTGTCGCGCAAGTCGATCACCGCGTGGCTCGGCGGCAGCGACCCGGCCACCCCCGCCCTTCCGCCGTACACCTGACGGCAGACACGCCGGGGAGAACCGCAGTACCGTAGCGGCGCCGTGTACGTAGCCCTGCGAGCGACGCCGTGAGCCTGCTCCTGCCCACGCCTGTGCCCTACGATCCGCACGAGTGGCGCAGGATGCCGTTCCCCGAGCGGGCGCGCCTGGTCTGCGAGGCCTGGGCGCTGCATGGCTACGGCACGCCGATCGCGATCTACGCGGTCCACGTGATCAAGATCGTCCTCTACGTCTGGGTCTGGATCTTGTTCTGCCAGCGCTCGCCGGGCATCGGCGGCATCGCCGACATCGGCCAGTGGTGGCTGTCGCCGATCGCGTTTCAGAAGGCGATCCTGTGGAACATGGTGTTCGAGGGGCTGGGCCTGGGCTGCGGCTTTGGCCCGCTCACCGGCCACTACTTCCCGCCTATGGGCGGCGTCCTCTACTTCCTGCGCCCGGGGACGACCAAGCTGCCGCTGTTCCCCGGGCTGCCGGTCCTCGGCGGCACGCGGCGAACCTGGCTCGACATCGCGCTCTACGTCGCGCTGCTCGCGCTCTCGTTCCGTGGGCTGCTCGCGCCGGCGCTCGACGGGAGCCACCTCGTGCCGCTCGTCGTGCTGATCCCGGTGATCGCGCTCTGCGATCGCACGGTGTTCCTCGCGCTCCGCCCCGAGCATTACTGGACGACGCTGGTGTGCTTCGCGTTCGCCGGCAACTGGATGGCGGGCGCGAAGGCGGTCCAGATCGCGCTGTGGTTCTGGGCCGGGTTCTCCAAGCTCAACCACCACTTCCCGACGGTGGTCTGCGTGATGACCAGCAACAGTCCGATCCTGCGGATGCCATGGCTGCGGCGCCGGATGTACCGCAGCTACCCCGATGACCTGCACCCGTCGCGCCTGGCGATCGCGATGAGCCACATGGGCACCGCGCTCGAGCTCTCGGTGCCGATCATCCTGGCGCTGTCGCCGGGCGGCAGCACGCTGGTGCTCGGCATGATCCTGATGCTGATCCTGCACACGTTCATCACCAGCAACGTCCCGCTCGGCGTGCCGATCGAGTGGAACATCATGGTCGTGTACGGCGCCTTCGCGCTGTTCTGGGCGCACCCCGAGATCCGCGTGACCGACCTCGGGTCGCCGGCGGTCGCCGCGCTGCTCGCGATCATGCTGATCGGCCTGCCGCTCGCCGGGAACCTGTGGCCGGCGCGGCTGTCGTTCCTGCTCGCGATGCGGTTCTACGCCGGCAACTGGGCGTACGGGATCTGGCTGTTCCGCGGCGAGAGCTATCGCAAGCTCGACCAGCTGACCAAGGCCTCGCCGTGGGTCTACGAGCAGCTCGATCGGTTCTACGACCGCACGACGTCGCTCGGCCTGGTCAGCAAGGTCATGGGGTTCCGGCTCATGCACCTGCAGGGCCGCGCGCTCGCGCCGCTCTTGCCCAAGGCGGTCGATCGCCTCGAGGACTACGAGTACATCGACGGCGAGATCATCGGCGGCATCGTGCTGGGCTGGAACTTCGGCGATGGCCACCTGCACCGCGAGCCGCTGCTGCGCACCGTGCAGGCGCAGTGCGGCTTCGAGCCCGGCGAGCTGCGCTGCATCTTCGTCGAGGGCCAGCCGTTCGGCCGCTCGACGATGGCGTACCGGATCCACGACGCCGCCACCGGCCTCATCGAGGAGGGCACGGTCGACGTCAACCAGATGCGCCGCCGCCAGCCCTGGCTGGCCGCCTAGCAGGGCCTCGCGGATGTCCGACGCCGACGCGGTCATCATCGGCTCCGGGCCCAACGGCCTGGCTGCCGCGGTGTATCTCGCGCGCGCCGGCGCCTCGGTGCTCGTGCTCGAGGCGCGGGACGATATCGGCGGTGGCACGCGCACGGGAGAGCTCACCCTGCCCGGCTTCGTCCACGACCGCTGCTCGGGTGTCCACCCGATGGGCATCCTGTCGCCATGGCTTCGCCAGCTGCCGCTCGACGAGCACGGGCTCACCTGGATCCGACCGCCCGCCTCGGCAGCGCACCCGCTCGACGACCAGCCCGCCGTGTTGCTGCGGCGCTCGGTCGTCGACACCGCGGGCGAGCTCGGCAGCGATGCGCGCAGCTACCGCCGGCTCGTCGAGCCATTCCTGGGCGATCCGCACGGCCTGCTCGCCGATGCGATGGCGCCGCTCGGCATCCCGCGCCACCCGCTGCTGATGGCGCGGTTCGGGCTCCGCGGCCTGCGCTCGGCGGTCGGCCTCGCCCGCCGGTTCGAGGGCGATCGCGCGCGCGCCCTGTTCGCCGGCTGCGCGACGCACTCGATCCTGCCGCTCGAGCGCGCGGTGACCGCGGCGGTCGGGCTGATCTTCCTCGTCGCCGGGCACGTCGAGGACTGGCCGGTCCCCGCCGGCGGCTCGCACGCGATCACGCGCGCACTGGCCAGCCTGCTCGCGGCGTCGGGCGGTCGGATCGCCACCGGCGTTCACGTGCGCTCGCTCGCGGACCTGCCGCCGGCGCGGGTCTACCTGTTCGACACCAGCCCCGCACAGCTCGCCACGATCGCCGAGCCCGTGCTGCCCGCGCGCTACGTGCGCCGGCTGCGTCGCTACCGCTACGGACCCGGCGCGTTCAAGCTCGACTGGGCCCTCGATGGGCCGATCCCGTGGCGCGACCCACAGTGCCTCGAGGCGTCCACCGTGCATGTCGGCGGCACGCTCGAGGACATCGCCGCCGCGGAGGCCGCCGTGTGGCGCGGCGAGCACCCCGACCGGCCGTTCGTTCTGCTCTGCCAGCAGAGCCAGTTCGATCCGGCGCGCGCTCCCGCCGGCAAGCACACCGGTTATGCGTATTGCCACGTACCTTCTGGGTCGACTGTCGATCTGACTACTCACATCGAACGACAGATCGAGCGGTTTGCTCCCGGCTTTCGCGACCGCATCCTCGCGCGGCACGTCACCACGCCGGCCGACCTCGAGCGCGACAACCCCAACTACGTCGGCGGCGCGATCACCGGCGGCGCCGCCGACCTGTTCCAGCTGTTCACCCGCCCGGTGGCGCGGCTCGATCCGTATAGCACCCCGAATCGCCGGATCTTTCTGTGCTCGGCCTCGACGCCACCCGGCGGCGGCGTCCACGGCATGTGCGGATACCATGCGGCGCGCAGCGCGCTGCGGCGGCTTGACCGGATCCCGCGCGCAGCGCCGATCAAATCGCTCGCTCTCGGTTCTTCTGATTAAGAATCGATAACGACTGGGAGCGCGCAAACGAGGCAGATTGCGCCATCGTCTCGCGATCTCCCACACAGAGCCGCCTCAGGTTTCTGTCATCACCGCCCCGCCGCCCGCCGATCGCGCTCGAAACCGCTGGCCTCAGGATTCCGACATCGCCATCAGGATTCCGTCGATCAACAACTTTGAAATTGCGATTCAATTTTGATTGGCTATTTGAAATTGACCTTCAAAAAGACAGCTTGACGGTTACATCATGTCTCGATAGTTTGCGCGTCAACGGAATCCCAATTTCGGAGGTTGCGATGCGCACCTGCGTACGAACGTTATTGTTTCGCAATTCTGCTGTCTATCCGACGGTGATTGCCTCACTCCCGACCTCCGCGATCACGCGAATCGCTTATGTCGGGCTGTCGAGCGTGCTCGTGCTCGGCTGCATGGGCAATGACGAGCCCACCGAGGTCACCGCGGCTGTCCAGCCCTCCGTGCTGGTCCCGCAGACTCCGCTCGACGGTGCCACGGTACCCAAGTACGTCGCCGCGCTGCCCACGCTCGGAGGATCGCGCGTCGATGGCACGCGGACCATCAACGTCAGCATGGTCGAGTTCCAGCAGCGGATGCTCCCGAATTCGATGTATGCCAACCTGCCGGCGCCATTCAACAATGGCACATTCCTGTGGGGCTATCAGGTCGATGGCCGTGCGGCACATTTTCCCGCGGCGACCATCGAGGCCCGACAGGGCACCACGACCACGGTGCGATATGCCAACAACCTGCAGAGCGCCAACGGCGGGCCGCCGTTCCTGCAGAAATACCTCACACAGGACCTGACGGTTCATTGGGCCGATCCGAATCATGTGACGCGCAATAACAACTGCGCGAATGCCACCGTGCTTTCGGCGGCGTGCACGCAGCCGTCGATGAGCCCGATCCCGACGGTGGCGCACCTGCACGGCGCCGAGGTGCTATCGCAGTTCGACGGTCATCCGGATGCCTGGTTCACGCCCAACAACGCGATGACCGGCCAGGGATTCGTGAGTAACAACTACAACTACGTGAATCGCCAGGAGGCGACCACGCTGTGGTTCCACGACCACTCGCTGGGCACCACGCGGCTCAACGTGTACTCCGGCATGGCGGCGTTCTATCTGATTCGCGACGGTCGCGATACCGGCGGCGCCAACAACGCGATCGGATTGCCGGCCGGTCCGTTCGAGCAAGAGCTGATGATCGCAGATCGCCAGTTCGACACGAAGGGTCAGCTGCTGTTCCCGGACGGCACGCCGAGTGACAACCCGACCGGCATCAACGGCGGGCCGCCCAATCCCGATGTCCACCCGTTCTGGATCCCCGAGTTCTTCGGCGACGTGATCACGGTCAACGGCCGGTCGTGGCCGTTCTTCGAGGTCCAGCCGCGCCGCTATCGCCTGCGGTTCGTCAACGCGTCCAACGCGCGATTCTACCAGATGCAGCTGTTCCGCTCCGACGCCAGCCACCAGCCGACGAGCACGCCCGGCCCCGCGATCTGGCAGATCGGCTCCGACGGCGGCTTCCTCAACACGCCGACCAACCTCGACGCCGGCAACGACGCCCCGCACCTGTTCCTCGCGCCCGCCGAGCGCGCCGACGTCATCGTCGACTTCCGCGGCCAGCAGGGAAAGAACTTCATCCTGGTCAACGGCCAGGGCGCATTCGCCCCGTTCCCGAGCGGTGATCCGCCCGATCCGAACACCAGCGGTCAGGTCATGGAGTTCCGGGTCAACCAGACGCTGCAGGGCAACGACAACAGCTTCAACCCGGCCAGTCCGCCGCGCGCGCTCCGCGCAGCGCCGATCGTCGACATCAAGCCCGGCGATACCCACCGCGCGCCCGACAAGACCCGCCAGCTCGTCCTCGTCGAGGTCGAGGGCGACGGCGGCCCGCTCGAGGTGCTGCTCAACAACTCGCACTGGGACGGCAAGCGCAACGGGACCAACACCACCATCCCGGGCTCGGTGTCCAACGGCCGCGGCATCACGGCGACCGAGGTGCCGCGCGTCGGCTCGACCGAGGTATGGGAGATCGCCAATCTCACCGAGGACGCGCACCCGATCCACATCCACCTGATCCAGTTCCAGGTGATCGCGCGCCAGGCCTATCGCCGGGACGACTACCGCGCCGCATGGGACGGGACGTTCCCCGGCGGCACGTTCGCGGGCGTCACCTACCCGCCGGGCACGTACATCCCGGGCTTCGGGCCGCCGCGCGATTACAACACGGCGAACGCGGTCGGCGCGCTCGGCGGCAACCTGTCGTTCAATCCGTTCCTCCAGGGCGCGCCGATCACACCCGACGAGAGCGAGGCCGGCTGGAAGGACACGATCAAGGTCCTGCCGTTCGAGGTCACGCGGATCGCCGTGCGCTGGGCGCCGACGACGACCGCGGTCAACAACGTCCAGGCCGGGACCAACCGCTTCCCGTTCGACCCGACGAGCGGCGGCCCGGGCTACGTCTGGCACTGCCACATCCTCGACCACGAGGACAACGAGATGATGCGGTCGTACCTGGTCGGCAAGTAACCGCGTGACGCGATGACTCGCATCGAGAGCTCGGTTCGCCCCACGCTCGCCGGCGCGCGGGCCGTCGCGGCCGTTCGCATGGCGCTGGTGCTCCTCGCGGCCGGCGCCGTGCTCGCCGCCATGCTTCTCGCCGGCGGGGGCGAACCGAGCTCGAGCCACCGCTACGCGTGCCCGATGCACTCGGAGGTCACGGCATCGTCGCCGGGCGATTGCCCGATCTGCGGGATGGCGCTCGAGGAGGTCGATGCCACGAGCCGCGCGGCGCTGCTGCGCGATCCGGCGAGCGCCGCCGGCGACCAGGTCGGCTTCGCGCAGCTCCGGGTGTCGTACGAGGCGACCATGCTGATGCGGTTTGCGGTCGCCGCGGTCCGGCGCAACGCGGTCCCCGGCGAGGTGTTCGCGCCCGCGATCGTCGCGCCCGACGGCGAGATCGTCGCGCAGCTCTATCGCGACGAGCTGGCGTCGCTCGCGCCCGACGAGGTCGCCGATTGGGCCCCGTCGGCGAGCCCCGCGGCGGTGCTCGAGGTCCGGCGCGACGACACGCCACCGGTCATCGCCAGCCCGAGCGACGCGGTCGCCCGCGTCGGGTTTCGCGCCACGCTGCGCGGGCCTGCGCCGCCGCCGGGCCAGGTCGGCTGGGTCAAGCTCGCGTACAGGTCGCGCGCGATGCTGGTCGTGCGATCGGCGGCGATCCTGCCATCGCCCGAGGGGCCCTACGTGCTCGTGTTCTCCAATCAACGCGGCGGGCTCGCCCGGCGGCGGATCGAGGTCGGCAAGGACTACGCAGGCATGACCGCCGTCGTGTCGGGCCTGCGCGACAAGGAATTCGTCGTCATGGCCAACGCTTTCTCCGTCGACGCCGAGCGGCGCCTGCAGGCCGCGCCATGACCGGGCTGACCGAGCGGCTCGCAGGGTGGTGCTCGCGGCACCCCGCGATCGTCCTGGCGATCGCGCTCGTGCTCGGCGTCGGCGGAGAGCTCGGTCGGCGCGCGCTGTCGCGCGACGTGATCCCCGATCTGTCGGACCCGCAGATCGTGCTGGTCGCCGACTGGATGGGCCACCCCGCGCCCGAGGTCGCGCGCGAGGTCACGCAGGTCCTGACGCGCGCGCTCGACGCCATCCCCGGCGAGACGACCGTGCGCGGCCAGACGATGGCCGGTATGGCGTACATCGACGTCGTGTTCGCGCCGTCGACCGATCTCGCCGGCGCCCGGCGCGCGATCGAGCAGCGCGTCGCGGCCGTGCGGCTGCCGGAGACCGCGCGGCTCACGATCGGCCCGCTGGCCTCGAGCACCGGCTGGGTGTTCGAGTACGCGATCATCGATCCGCGGCGCAAGAAGTCGCGGCTCGAGCTGCGGCACTTCCAGGACGACGTGCTGCGCCCTGTGCTCGCCAAGATTCCCGGCATCGCCGAGATCGCGTCGGTCGGCGGCGGCGTCCAGGAGGTCATGATCGAGGCCCGGCCGCGCGACATGCGAGCGGCCAGCGTCGCGTTCAGCGACCTCGTCGCTGCGGTGCGTCCGGCGCTCGCCGCGCACCCCACGGCGACCGCAGCGCTCGAAGGGCTGCGGCTCACGCCGTCGGGCGTCGCCCTGCGCGACGTCGCGCGCGTGCGGCTCACCGACGACATGCCGACCGGTGTCGCGGATCTCGACGGCGGCGCCGATGCGGTGGGCGGCATCGTGATCGCCGAGCGCGACGCCAACCTGCCGGTCGTGATCGCCGCCGTGCAGCTCGCGCTCGCCCGCGAGTGCCTGCGCCTGCCGCCCGAGGTCAAGGTGATCACGGTCTACAACCGGCTCGACGTCGCCGACCGCGTCGAGGACAACCTGCTGCGCGCGCTCGCCGAGGAGGTCGGCGTGGTCGCGCTGATCCTGTTCGTGTTCCTCCTGCACGGCCGGAGCGCGCTGGTCCCGCTCGCGACGCTGCCGCTGGTCGTGCTCCTGACGTTCGGCGCGATGTGGCTGCTCGGCGTGCCGGCGACGATCATGAGCCTGGGCGGGATCGGGATCGCGCTCGGCCTCGCCGTCGACGCCGACATCGTCGCGCTCGAGGCCTGCCATCGCCGGCTCGAGGCGCCGAGCGGCCAGCCGCCGCCCGCCGATCGCCTGGCGCGCATCGTCGCCGCCGCCGGCTCGTTCGCGCCGGCGATCCTGACCTCGCTCGTGATCACCGCGCTGAGCTTCTTGCCGGTGTTCGCGTTCACCGGCGAGCCCGGGCGTCTGCTGCGCCCGCTGGCGCTGAGCAAGACGCTCGTGATCGCGGCGTCGGCGATCGTCGCGCTCACCGTCGCGCCGGCGCTGCGCGCGCGCCTCGTCGCCGGCCGGATCCGCCCCGAGCTCGACAACCCGCTGACCCGCGGGCTGGTCCGGCTGTATCGCCCGTTCGTCGACTTCGCGCTGCGCCGCCCGGCGCTGACGCTGGCGACCGCGGCGCTCGCCGCGCTGTCGTGCCTGCCGATCGCCTCGCAGCTGGGCGGCGAGTTCCTGCCGCGCGTCGACGAGGGCGACGTGCTGTTCATGCCGACCACGCTGCCCGGCATTCCGCCCGACGAGGCGGCCGGCATCCTGCGCCGACAGGACCGCGCGATCACGCGGTTCGCCGAGGTCGACACCGTGTTCGGCAAGGTCGGCCGCGCCGACACCGCGACCGACCCGGCGCCGTGGTCGATGACCGAGGCTGCGATCCGCCTCCTACCGCGCGAACAGTGGCCCAAGCGATTCCACAAGCGCTGGTACTCGTCGTGGGCGCCGGGGCCGCTGCGCCGCGCGCTCGGCTGGATCTGGCCCGAGGAGGTCACGCCGACGACCGCCGAGCTCGTCGCCGGCCTCGATCGCGCGACCCGGCTCCCCGGCTGGACCAATGCGTGGACCGCCCCGGCGCGCGGGCGGATCGACATGATGTCGACCGGCGTGCGCACCCCGGTGGGCATCCGCATCGTCGCCGAGGACCTCGACCGGCTCGCGGTACTCGGCGCGACCGCGCGCAGCCTGGCGCTCGGCCTCCCCGGCACGCGCAGCGCGGTGTTCGAGTCGCTCGGCGGACAGCCCGGGCTCGCGTTCACCGCCGACGACGATGCGATGGCCGCGGCGGGCGTCGATCCCGCGCTCGTGCGCAGCACCGCGGACCTGGTGATCACCGGCGGCCAGGTCGGCGACCTCGCGCTCGACGGTCGCCGGCTGCGCGTGCGCGTCGCGCCCGATTTCAACGAGCGCGGCGACGCCGATCACGTGCGCGGCGCGACCGTGCGTGGCCCCGGCGGCCCCGTCGCGCTCGCGCTGCTCGGGCGGCCGGCGACCGTCGCGCGGCCCGCGATGATCCGCACCGAGCGCGGCGCGCTCTGCGCCTACGTGTACATCGACCTCGACGACGGCACCGACCTCGCAGGCTACGTCGAGCGCGCCCGCGCGGCGCTGTCGCCGACCGCGCTCGGGCTGACCTCCGGCGAGCGCATCGAGTGGACCGGGCAGTACGAGCTGATCGTCGCCGGGCAGGCGCGCCTGCGCTGGATCATCCCGCTCGTCGCGCTCACCATGCTCGGCCTCCTGCTGCTGCAGTTCCGTAGCCTCACCGAGGCGCTGATCGTGCTCGCCGCCGTGCCGTTCGCGCTGGTCGGCAGCGTGTGGACGCTGTTCCTGCTCGGATATCCGATGTCCGCGCCGGTCTGGGTCGGCCTGCTCTCGGTGGTCGGCCTCGCGATGCAGACCGGCGTCGTCATGGTCGTGTACATCGACGAGGCGTTCCATCGCCGCGTCCGCGAAGGGCGGCTCGCCACGCGCGAGGACATCATCGCGGCCCACGCCGAGGGCACGGTGCGCCGCCTGCGCCCCAAGCTGATGACCATCGCGACGATGGCGCTCGCGCTCGTGCCGCTCTTGTGGGCCGATGGCGCCGGCGCCGAGATCATGCGCCGGGTCGCCGCGCCGATGATCGGCGGTCTCGCGACCAGCGCGTTCCTCACCCTCGAGGTGCTGCCCGTGCTCTACACGATCTGGCGCACGCGCCAGCTCCGCCGCGCCCAGCGCCTCGGGGTCTCGCTCGCGTCGATCGTCGGGCCGCCACCCACATGGGCGCGCCGTTAGCATTCAGCATTCGACAGCTGCGTGATGCAGATGACTGTCGCCGTGTGATCAGTTCCATGGCACGGCCACTCCGATCGGTCCCTGCATGGAATGCGCTGGTGAACCACGCGCGCCCGCGCATACCATCGAGTCGTGATCGGGCGCGCCATTGCATCGGGTGTCTGGTACTGCGCTGCGCTCGCCGCGCTCGCATGGGTCGACGCGCACGACGCCGCGGCCGGTGGCTCGAAGGCCGCGCCGCCGGTCGTCGTGCAACCGCCGGCGGGCCCGATCAAGCTCGAGCGCGATGACCTGCCGCCGCCACAGCCCGAGGTCGCCAAGCACCCCGCGGGGATCCCCACGCCGGTGATCCCGACGTTCGAGCTCCCGGTGCTCGAGCCCGGCTTTCACGCGCCGCGCGAGCTGCGGGTGCGCGGGAAGGCGCAGCTCGGCGGCGAGATCAAGGTCCGCGGCTACGTCACGGCGCTCTACGACTGCACCGAGGCGCTCACCGCGTCGAACCCGGGCGCGAGCCGCGACCGGATCGAGACGGCGATCCGCGAGGATCCATCGCTGTGCGATCGCACGATATTCTGGCTCGGCGACGCGCACGACAGCCCGCGCGAGGTCTCGATCGCCGTCGTCGCGCCGCCCCCGGATCCGCGCAGGGCGCGCGCGCTGCCGCGCGTGTCGATCGGCGACTACGCGGTGGTCACCGGGACGTGGGGTAGCGACGCGACCTCCGACCGAACCGATCCGGTGCTGCGCTTCGCGTCCGCCGAGCGCTGGACGCCGCCCGCCGGCGGGGCCGTCGAGCAGGCCGCGCCGTCCAAGGAGCTCGAGATCGAGATGGAGATCAGCGGCGACCCGCCGCTGCGCAAGTTCGTCGACGACGTCACGCTCAACGCGTCGCTCGGCCATCTCAACGCGTGCAACAAGGCGATCTCCGCGCGGCAGTACGACGACGGCATCGCCGAGTGCCGCGAGGCCACCAGGGTCTGGGACGGCAACCACCTGGCCTGGTACGCATGGGCGAGCGCGCACATGGCGCGGCGCGAGTGGATGAAGGCGCGGATCGCGATCGAGCGCGCGGTCGCGCTGCGACCCGACCAGGCCATGTACCAGCTCTATCACGGCATCTCGCTGTACGAGATCGAGCGCGACGCGGCGCGCGACGCGCAGGCCCGCCGCGACCGCAAGAAGCCCGAGGAGGTCGAGCCCGATCCGGCCCTGATGAAGCTCGCGCCCGCGCGCGATGCGCTGATCGCCGCCGTGCGCGCGGGGCCCGATCTGTGGCGCGCGCACTACTACCTCGGACGCGTGTACCGCGATCTCGACGAGCCGCGCCACGCCGCCGTGCAGTTCACGCAGACGATCAAGACCCACCCCGGATACCGCTTCGCGTACGTCGCACTGATCGAGCTCTACCGGCGCTGGGACTACGTCGATCAGGCGCTGGCCGTCGCGATGCTCGGCACGAGCTACGTGCCCGCCACCGAATCCGGCGAGCTCTGGTTCGAGGTCGGCATGGCGTACGACGCCAAGCGCGCCGACGACAAGGCGCTCGACGCCTTCGGCAAGGCGCTCGCCAGCCGGCCCGACGACAGCGACGCCAAGTTCCAGCGCGGCCAGATCTACCTGCGGCGCGGCAACGTCGCCGGCGCGCGGCGCGACCTCGAGGACGTGGCGCGCTCGCCCGACGCCAAGCTCGGCGTGGTGAAGCAGCTCGCGACCCAGATGCTGGCCCAGATCGGCCGCTCCGGCAGCCCGACCCGGCAGCCGTTCTGGGACTGCCGCCGGCGCAGCACCGGCACGTCGATCGTCTGCCGGCAGCGCTGAGGCCGCGGCAGGACCCGTGGCATAGAATCGGCGCGATGAAGTACGCCGTCGTCGCCGGGCTCCTCGCGCTCTCCACCGCCGCCGCCGCGGCCCCCAAGCCCGAGCCGGACGACCTGCCGGGCCCCCAGCCCGAGGGGGTGAAGAACCTTCCCAAGATCGACCTGCCCGCGGTCCCGGCGTTCGATCTGCCGGCGACCGAGCCCGGCTTCCACACGCCGCGCGAGCTGCGCGTGCACGGCAAGCCGGTGCTCGGCACCGAGATCAAGGTCAAGGGCTACATCACGTGGATCTACGACTGCGCGGTCGCCGTCGCGGCGGCGAACCCCAAGGCGACGCGCGCGCAGATCGAGGTCGCGATCGCGACCAACCCCACGCTGTGCGAGCGACCCAAGTTCTACCTGGGCGACGCCAAGACGACGTCGCGCGACTCCTCGGCGTGGGTCGTCGACGTGCCGCGCCTGCCGAACAAGCAGGAGCGCGAGCGGCTGCCCAAGGACGAGCTCAAGGCGTGGCCCGTCGTGCCCAAGCTCGCGCTCGGCGACTACGTGGTCGTCACCGGCACGTGGGCGATCCAGTCGCCGCACGCCGAGCACAACACCGACGGCCTGCTCATCTACAAGGCGCTCGCGCCCGCCCAGCCGGCCGCGCCCGGGGCCGCGGTCGCCCCCGCAGCCGCGGCGCCGCCCGAGCCCGAGGTCACGGTGACGACCAAGATCCCGCTGCGCCGGCCCGTCGACGAGAAGGTCCGCAACGCCTCGGTCGATCACCTGAACGCGTGCAACAAGGCGATCGCCGCGCGCCAGTACGACGCCGGCATCGCCGAGTGCCAGGCCGCGACCAAGGCGTGGCCGGAGAACCACCTCGCCTGGTACGCGTGGGCGAGCGCGCACATGGCCAAGGGCGAGTGGGCGGCGGCGCGCGATGCCGTGCAGCACTCGGTCGCGCTGCGCCCCGACCAGGGCATGTACCAGCTCTATCACGGCATCTCGCTGTACGAGGCCGAGCAGCAGCAGGCGCGCGAGGAGCAGGCGCGCAAGGAGAACAAGAAGCCCGACGAGGTCGCCGTCAACCCGGCCGCGCTCAAGCTCGATCCGGCGCGCGACGCGCTCCTGCGCGCGATCAAGCTCGCGCCCGATCTATGGCGCGCGCACTACTACCTGGGCCGGCTCTACCGCGACCGCGACGACGCCAAGCACGCCGCCGAGCAGTTCGCGGCGACGATCAAGACCCACCCGAGCTATCGCTTCGGCTACATCGCGCTGATCGAGCTCTACCGCAAGTGGGACTATATCGACGAGGCGCTCGCCGTCGCGCTGGTCGGCACCACCAACGTCGCCGCCAGCGACGCCAGCGAGCTGTGGTTCGAGGTCGGCATGGCCTACGACGCCCGCCACACCGACGACAAGGCGATCGACGCGTTCAGCAAGGCGATCGCCGGCAAGCCCGACGACGCGAGCTCGAAGTTCCAGCGCGGCCAGATCTACTTCCGCAAGGGCGACTTCGCGAGCGCCAAGGCCGACCTCGAGGCGGTCGTCGCCTCGCCCGATCCGCGGATCGCGAGCGCCAAGCCGGTCGCGCGCCAGATCCTGGCGCAGATCGCGACGAAGCACTGACCGGACCGAGCGTAGCCCGGGGCGACACGCCGGAGGCGCGG
>DATIPJ010000282.1:0-10325 GCA_035472155.1 Kofleriaceae bacterium | reverse complement strand
TGCCGCGCTTCTGGGGCACGATGGAGCACCCCGGCATCGTCGCGATGGGTCAGCCGCTGACGCTGATCCGCCCCGAGCAGGAGACCTACACCAACAAGCTGCACTACACCAACATCCTCGCGCACGAGCTCTCGCACTACTGGTTCGGCGATCTCGTCACGATGGCGTGGTGGGAGGACACCTGGCTCAACGAGGCGCTCGGCAGCTGGTCGGACGTCAACATCACCGAGGCTGCGGAGCCGACCTGGCGCATCCGCGACGACCGGGCGATCGCGTACGGCGCGATGGAGGCCGACGAGACGCTGTCGACCCGCATGGTGCGCAATCCGGTGACGACCAAGGAGGGCATCGAGGCCTCGTTCGACAACCGGATCACCTACGAGAAGGGCTCGACGGTGTTCCGCATGTTCGAGTCGTTCGTCGGGCGCGACCGCTGGCGCAAGTTCATCCACAGCTACCTGGCCGCGCACGCGTGGGGCAACGCGTCCGCCGACGACTTCTTCGCGAGCGCCGCGCAGAACCTCGGCGCAGAGGTGGCGGCCGGGCTGCGAACGTTCCTCGAGCAACCCGGCGTCCCCCGGATCAGCGCCGCGGTGCGCTGCGAGCCACACAAGCCACCGAGCGTGGAGCTCACGCAGCAGCGCTCGCTGCCGGCCGGTGTCACCGACCCGCAGCCGCGGCTGTGGAACCTGCCGGTCTGTCTGCGCTACGGCGACGCGCGCTCGAGCTACCAGCAGTGCATCCCGATGTCGACCGCAACGGCCGTCGTCGAGCTCGCCGGTGCACCCGTCGGCGCCGCGCGCGGTGCCCAGCCTCGCGGCTGCCCGACCTGGATGATCACCAATGCCGCGGCGGTCGGCTACTACCGCTCGACCGTCGACCCCGCGATCACGCGTGCGCTCCTGACGCCGAGCTCGCCGATCGCGCGGGTCGCGCGCCCGACGCCCGCGGAGCGCATGCTGCTCGTCGAGGATTCACGCGCCGCGGTGGTGCGCGACGAGCTCGCGATCGACAAGCTGCTCGCGCTCGTTGTCGTGGTCGCCGCCGACCCCGACCCCAAGGTCGCACAGCACGCGCTGTGGGCAGCCTCGATCCCGCTCGGCGGGCTCGACGACGCGATGTATCGCGCCGGAGAACGCTTTTACCACCAGGCGTTTGCCGCCCGCGCCAAGCGCCTGGGCTGGCGTCGCGGCCCCAAGGACTCCGAGGACGTGCACACGCTCCGGCGCGAGCTCGTGCCGCTGGTGGCGAAGGACGACGCCGCGCTCACCGCCGAGGCCACGCGCCTCGCCGACCAGTGGCTCGAGCATCGCACCGGCATCGCCGACGACCTCGTGGCGGCGGTCCTGGAGGTCTCGGCCTACCACGGCGACGCCGCTCGCTTCGACCGCTACCTGGCCGCAGCGAAGTCCGCGCCCGATCGCAACGAGAAGCAGCGCCTGCTGAGCGCGCTGGGCGACTTCCACGATCCTGCGATCGTCGACCAGGCGCTCGCGATCGTGCTCGGCACCGAGTTCGACCTGCGCGACACGCGCGGCATCCTGTTCGGCGTGCTCGGTCACCGAGAGACCCGCGACCTGGGCATCGCGTTCGTCAGTGCGCACATCGACGAGCTGCTGGCGCGCCTGCGCGACGACGAAGCCGCCGGCCTGCTCGGGTCCCTCGCAAGCCCATTCTGCGACCGCGACCGCGTCGCAAAGATGGCTGCGCTGGTCACACCGCGCGCCCGCAGGTTCGGCGGCGCCGAGAACGAAGTGACGCGCGACCTCGAGCAGGCGAACCAGTGCATCGCCTACGTCGAGCGCCAGCTGCCCGCGCTGCGCCGCGTCCTGGGTGCGAAGTAGATCACGTGTCATCCTGCGACGATGCGACACCCGCGACGTCGGTAGCTCGGCTCGATCGCCCGTGGTACGGAAGCGTCGCCGAAGGCTATGCTCCGAGATCCCATGCGATTCACGTTGTCGATCGTCGTCCTCGCCGCCGCGTGCGGCGGCAGCAAGCCGGCAGCCGCGCCGCCGGCCGAGCCTGCGCAGCCCGGGCCCGTCGCCGAGGCGCCGGCCCCCGCGCCCGCCGAGGCGCCGCGATCGACCAAGCCCGTCACCACCAGGTCGCTCGCGGCGATCGGCCTCGATCCCGAGGCCCTCGATCGCGCCGCTGACCCGTGCGACGACTTCTACCAGTTCGCGTGCGGCGGCTGGATCAAGCGGACGGAGATCCCGGCTGACAAACCGATCGCGATGCGCAGCTTCGTCGACATCGAGGACCGCAACCTCGAGTACGAGCACACCCTGCTCGAGGGTCTGCGCAACAAGGCGGGCGGGGACTCGCCCAGCAGGCAGCTCGGCGCGTTTTACGGCTCGTGCATGAACGAGCCCGCGATCGAGAAGGCCGGCCTCGCGCCGATCCGGCCCGCGCTCGCCGCGCTCGAGAAGGTCAGGGACGTGCATTCGCTCAGCGCCGCGATCGCCGCCCTGCAGGCCAGCGGCGTCCAGGTCCTGTTCCAGCTCGGCCCGATCCAGGACTCGGCCGACGCGCGCAACGTCATCGCCGGGATCGACCAGGGCGGCCTCGGTCTGCCCGATCGCGACTACTACCTCAGCGACAACGAGCAATCCAAGGCCGTGCGCGCCGCGTACCAGATGTACGTCGAGAACCTGCTCACGGTGATCGGCCGCAAGGCGCCCAAGCAAGACGCGGCCGCGATCCTCGCGCTCGAGACCGAGATCGCCAAGGTCTCCAAGGACAGGGTCGCGCGCCGCGATCCCAGGGGCACGTACAACAAGATCGATCGCGCGGGCGTCGCCAAGGCGATGCCGAAGCTCGATTGGGACCAGCTGTGGACCACCGTCGGGCTCAAGGGCGTCAAGGATGTGACCGTCACGTCGCCCGAGTTCCTAACGGGGGTCGACAAGCTCCTCGCGTCCACGCCGCCCGAGACCTGGCGCGCGTACCTGGCATTCCATGTCGTCCACGCGTCGGGCCCGCTGCTCAACAAGCAGGTCGAGGACACGCAGTTCAAGCTCGAGTCTGCCCTCACCGGACAGCCCGAGATGCAGCCGCGCTGGAAGCGCTGCGTGCAGCGCACGGCCGGCGCCCTCCCCGACCTCGTCGCCCAGGCCTTCGTGCGCGACCGGTTCGGTGGCGCGAGCAAGCAGGCTGCCGAGGAGCAGATTCAAGCCATCTCCGCCGCGATGATCGCCAATCTCGACGCGCTGCCCTGGATGGACGCCGCCACCAAGGCCAAGGCGCGCGGCAAGCTCGACGCGATGACGTATCAGATCGGTTACCCCAAGAAGTGGAACAGCTATCCGTTCAAGGTCGACCCCAACGCCTGGGCAACGAACGCGTTCGCGGCGCGCAGGTTCGAGCGCGCGCGCCAGCTCGCCAAGATCGCCAAGCCGGTCGACAAGGACGACTGGGAGATGGCCGCCCCCGAGGTCAACGCCTATTACAATCCGCAGCTCAACGGCATGGTGTTCCCCGCGGGCATCCTCCAGCCGCCGTTCTACAGCGTCGAGGCGTCGATCGCCGTCAACCTCGGCGGCATGGGCGTCGTGGTCGGGCACGAGCTCACGCACGGGTTCGACGACCAGGGCGCGCAGTACGACGCCCTCGGCAACCTCGTCAACTGGTGGCAGCCCGACACCGAGCACCAGTTCAAGCAGCGCACGCAGTGCGTGATCGACCAGTACGGCCACTACGAGGTCAGCGGCAACACCAAGCTCAACGGCGCCAACACGGTGGGCGAAAACATCGCCGACATCGGCGGCGTGAAGCTCTCGCTCTCCGCCTATCGCCAGCTGCGCGAGCCCGCTCCGGATACCATCGTCGCCGACGGCTTCACCGAGGACCAGCAGTTCTTCCTTGCCTTCGGCCAGGCCTGGTGCGCGAAGATGCGCCCGGACCTCGAGAAGCTGCTCGCCGTCGTCGACGTTCACTCACCCGCCAAGTGGCGCGTCAACGGCGCGCTCTCTGCGACGCCCGATTTTGCCAAGGCGTTCCGGTGCAAGGCAGGGGCGAAGATGCGCCCCGCCAACCAGTGTGTCGTCTGGTAGCGGTATATTCGCGGCCCCGTGCTCGCGACCCAGATCCGGCAAAAAGACAGCGTTTTCTACTTCTGCGCCTACCCGGCCGACGACATTCTCGACAAGGTCCGGTTCATCAGCCGGTTCTACGCCGAAGGCGAGCCTAGCCTCGCGGGCGAACAGCCCGACGAAGGCGACGAGGTCGCCGCCTTCATCTCCAAGATCGAGGCCACCGACGCCGCGTTTCAACGCCAGCTGTCGCGCGCCAAGGTCACCACGATCAAGAACTTCTACGAAACCGCCGCCAGCCAGCCGCCCATCCCGGGCACCGTTCTGCTGTTCACCGAGGAGCGCCTCAAGTTCGACCCGGTCAAGCCGTTCACCAACGTCGGCAACCTGACCGAGCCCGACGGCCGCTACCTCATCATCGACGGCCAGCACCGCCTCGCCGCGCTGCACTTCTACCGCCGCTCGCACCCCGAAGAGGCCAACACCATCCACGTCCCGTGCGTGATCTTCGACGGCAAGAGCGAAGACTTCGCGACCGAGATGTTCGTCATCATCAACTCCACCCCGACGCGCATCAACAAGAGCCACCTCGTCGACCTCTACGAGAAGGTCTCGTGGGCCGCCCCCGACAAGAAGTTCGCCGCGCGCGTCGTCGACCACCTCTACCGCGAGGCCGACAGCCCGCTGCGCTACCGGATCAACCGCCTCGGCGGCCGCAGCAAGCAGGAGAAGTGGATCCTCCAGGCCGAGCTGTTCAACGAGATCCACCGCTGGGCCACCGCCGACTGGAAGAAGATCCAGAAGAAGTCCAGCTGGCAGCGCGAAGCGGAGCGCTACTACGAGCTCACGCGCGACTTCCTGCGCGCCGCCGAGAAGGCGTGGGGCGACGCCTGGGGCCACACAGGCTACATGGTCACGCGCCCGGTCACGATCAAGGCGCAGCTCCGCGTGTGCGCCGATCTGGCCGCCGACGACACCGACGCCAAGGACACCAAGGACGACCGGGTCAAGCGCTGGTCGCGCCGGCTCTCGCCGTGGACCGACCTGGTCAAGGCCTTCCGCGTCGACGGCTTCTACGAGCGCTTCCCCGCCAAGGGCCAGGTCGAGCGCGTCGCCCGCATCCACCGCGACCTCGCCCGCGCCGCCAGCATCGAGCGCCGCGGCAAGGGCGGCGACGACGAGGGGTGATGCATCATGCGGCAAGGGCGCCGTGGATGGTTCCCCTGGCTCGCCGCTGCGATCTTCAAGCCAAGAGCGAGCGCTGACGAGCGCACGACGGCCGCTTTCGTCGCATACTCGCCGCCGTGGAGCCCGTGTACTTCACGTGGCCGGATCGCCGGTTTCGCTACGACTGCCGCGGATGCGGGGCGTGCTGCAAGGGCCATGGCATCGGCATCGATGTCGCGGGCGGACAGCTCGTCCAGCTGCTCGCCCGCCGGCCTGCCCTCGCGGCGTTCCTGCGCCGTCGCGGCGACGCCATCACCGCCTTCAATCCGCGCGACCGCTGCTGGTTCCTCGCCGACGATGGCCTCTGCCGCATCGAGCTCGAAGACGGCCGCGCCGCCAAGCCGGCCTCGTGCCGCCTGTTCCCCTTCAATCGCATCTTCCGCCTCGGCGCGTACACCATCGTCGACTTCAACAGCGTGATCTGCCCGCTCACCGTCGGCGATGACGGCATCCCCCACGCCGAGGTCGTCGCCGAGCTCGCGTCGATCACCGATCCATCCATCGTCGGCACGCCGCTCCCCGCCCGCGACCCCGACGCCGAGGGCCGCGCCTTCGTCGACACCGAGCGCGCGATCGCCGCCGCGATCTTCGCCTCCCCGGGCGATCTCGACCGCGCCTGGATCGCTCAGTCCAGCGCCGCATCGCTTCCCTCCGCACGCGTCGCCGCGGCCCCGTCGGCCCAGTCCGCAGCCACCGCATCGGGGTACGTCGCAGCAACCTCCGCGCGGCCCGCCGACCGCACGCTCGATCGCGAGCGCGAGCTCGCCTCTGCCGCGTTCACCACCTTGCTCGGTGTGTCCTGGCAGGCGCCCTCCGCGACCACGCTCGCGTCCGCGCTGTGGCTCACGCCGTCGATGCGCTTCAACGAGCTCTACGGCCCGCGCCAGTACGCCCCACGCGCCGCGTCAGCGCCGATCCTGCCGCGCATGTGGCTCGCGTGGCTTGGCTTCGCCACCCTCGGCGAACAGCTCGCCGATCGCCCGCTCGGACTCCAGGAGCTCACCACCCTCTGGTCCGAGCAAGCCCCGCTGATGCACGCGGTCGCGCGCTGGGCCGATGTGCCCAGCCTCAAGCCAGGCCCGATCGACCTCCCATCCGTCGATCCCGACGGCCTCGTCCGCTCGCTCGCGCAAGCCTTCGTCGACAACCGCAAGTCCCGAAAGCCACTCGGCGCCCTCATCGCCGCCGTGCCTGGCGATCCGCCCGCACGCATCACCACCCTCAAGACGGCCGACTCGATCCTCCGCACCGCCTTCACCACCCGCTGAAGCGCCGCGTCGCCTGTCACGGCTGCGGGGCCGGCGGGCGGGCCAGCCGCATCAGTTGCTGCGCGCGACGCCGCCGGTGCTGAGGTCGAGCGAGTAGTGCTGGCTGCCGTCGAGGACCAGGTCGGCCGTGCGGTCGGCGTGGAAGGTGATCTCGGCGTGGACGTCGAACGACGCGTCGACGTTGCTGGCGCCTGCGCCGGTGACCTGGTGGTGCGCGGAGAGATCGAAGCTGGCGGAGCCGTCGACGATCTGGCGCTGCTGGGTCGAGATGTGGATGTCGTGGTAGGAGGCGCTGGCGTCGAAGGTGTAGGTCGCAGTCACGCCCGGGCGGAAGATCGACTGCAGGGTGGCGTCGAACGAGAAGCTGCTGTCGCCGGAGAACGTGGCGGTGTCGCTCTGCAGGCCGGTGACGCGCCAGCTGCCGTCGCGCGAGACGCTGGCGTCGACGTTGGCGGTGTCGAGGTTGCCGGACCACGAGACGTCGACGGAGGCCTGATCGGTGGTGGGACCGCAGAGGCCGACCGTGCCTGCGACGTTCTTGCAGGTGATGGCGTAGTCGTAGTCGAGGCCGAGGCGGCTACCGTGAAAGTGGCCGTTGCCCATCAGCGAGAAGCCCGAGGGCATCGCGCCGAGGGAGATGGTGACGGTGTCGGTCATGGAGGCGACGTCGCCGCCGCCGCCGCTCGGGGCGGTGGCCGAAGCGATCGCCTGCGCGGTGTCGTCGTACTGCTCGCGGGTGGGCGGGCTCGACGATGATGAGCAGGCGACAAGCGAAGAACCAAGGATGATCCAGGTGATGCGGTTCATGGGCGCGGAGAGAGCAAGGCGCGGTCCATGGTGGCCGCGGCACGGCGAACGCGATTCCTCGAGCGGCTGTGCGGAGATGCGAGGCTCGCACCCAGGCGCACACGCGGGCCAGCGTGGAGAAACCCCACAGCAGTGCCGTGATCGCCGCCAGTGCCGGCCGGGTCACCGCCAGGTCAGCTGGTGGTCGTCGTCGGTGGCGGCGTTGGTGTGGTCGTCGAGCCACGCGCGCAGCTCGGGGGGCGCGAGCGGCAGGGTCCAGAGCGCGAGCTGGCCGAAGCTGCCCTCGACGAAGCGGCGCGTGGTGGGTGCGATGGTGAGCAGGTCGAACGAGCCGTGGTAGGCCGGCAGATCCCAGATCGCGCGGGTCGGGGTCTCGACCACGATGACCTGGCCGTTGACGGATTCGCCGACGACGAGGTGACCATCGGCGCTGATGAGCGGCGGCCGGCTCGACGGCGGGAGCACGGATTGGAGGGCCGCGCCGGCGGCGAGCTGCGTGCGCACCATCGAGAAGTCGGCGAGCTCGAGCAGGAGGCCGTCGTCGAGCGGCGCGATGCGGGCGATCGGCTTGTCGAGCGCGGCGAGCTCGGAGACCGATTCGGCCCAGAGGAGGAGGTGCTGGTCGGCGGCGAGCACGACGCGGCCGCTGCGATCACCCGCGATGACATAGCTCGCCGCGGTCGGCACGCGCGTGCGCTCGAGGGCGCCGGTGGCAAGGTCGCCGCGCACGACCTCGCCGGCGTTCGACAGCGCGGCGAACCGTGTGCCGCCGAGGCCGACCGCGGCGATCGCGATGCCCTCGAGCTTGGCGACCTCGCGCGGCGCACTGCCGTCGGTGAGGGCGAACAACCGGCCATCGCCGACGCCGTACAGGAGGGCGCCGTGCGGCAGAAGGCGCCCCCAGGCGGCGCGCCCGTGCACGAGCCGCTGCTGCTCGGGGCGGTTCTTGCGCAGGAGGACGAGCACGGCCTCGGGCCCCATCTCATGCATGAGGACGCGGCCGTCGGCAGGATCGACGTCCATGACCGAGAGCAGGCCGCGCGGATCGAAGTCGAAGGGCGTCGAGCGTTGCGTCTTGAGGTCGACCCACTGCCAGTCGCCGCCGGCGCTGCGCCACAGCAGCAGGGTGTCGTCGTCGACGAAGGTCGCCGAGGTGCCCGGATCGTGGCGGAGCGACCGCGGGATGGAGTCGCCGAGGTCGAAGCCGACGATGCGGCCACGGCCGACGGCCACGATGCGCGGCACCGCCGCGCGCGCGAAGACCTTGAGCTCGGCGAGCGGCTGCGGCAGGTGCAGCTCACCGGTGACGAGCTCGTTGGCGAAGTGGAGCTTGCTGTCGATGCCCGGAGCGACGAGCAGGTCGCCGTGGGCCTCGATCATGCGGTAGGTGAGACCGTCGAGCTTGAGGCGCTCCCAGAGCCGCTTGCCGTTCCAGGCCATGACCTTGCCGTCGGAGAGGAAGATGTCGAGCTCGCGGCCGCGAAACATCGCCTCGATCGCGAGCCGCGGGCGCATCGGTGCGAGGTCGATCTCGGTCCACGCGGGCGTCGGCCCCAGCTTGCAGAGGGTGACGCGGCCGGCGGTGAGAAAGCCGGCGTCGTCGAACCGCGAGCCGAACAGCTGCGCAGCCGGGCCCGGATGGCTCGCGAGCTCGCGGCCGCTCGGGTCGAGGATCGCGACGGTGGTCTTGTCGGCGACCTCGATCCAGCTGCCGTCCTCGGCGATCGCGAGGTCGGTCGCGCGGTGCCCGGGCCACAGCGGGCGCGCGGTGCCGGACGCGACGTCGAGCAAGCTCGCGGCGCCGTCGTCATCGAGGTACGCGACGCGATCGCCGGCGGAGGTGGCAGTGGCCCAGCCGATCGGCCCGAGCGAGAGCGGGCGCGTCGCGGATGCCGAGGCAGAGAACGGGTCGAGCAGCTCGGGCGCGGCCTTCTCGACGGTGACCAGGATCGCCGTGCCGACCCACAGCGCGCGCGTCCCCGGCGGATACGCCCGCTCGGCGACCCGGCGGCGATGGTCGAGGTCCCACACGCGCAGGGCGCCATCGCGCGAGACGGTGAGCAGGAACTTCGCGTCCGCGGAGAGCTCGGCGCGGATCGTCAGCCCGTCGTCGATCGGCATCGACCAGGCGGCGCCGCGCACGATCGCGGCCTGGGCGACCGCGCGCGCATCGCCGATCCGCGGCGAGCTGTCGGCGAGCTTCTTGAGCGCGGCCACGGCGTGCGTCGGGTTGCGATCGAGCCAGCCGCGCGCCTGCTCGACGACAAGCTGATCGGCGCGCCGCTCGGCCTCGTCGCGCGCCCGCTCGGCGGCCTCGCGCCGGTCGGCGGCCTCCGCGCGCGCTTGGTTGGCGGCATCGCGCTCCTTGACGATGCGCGCGACGCCGACCCACGCGAGCCCCGCCACCGCGACGAGCGCGAGCGCCGCGACGAACAGAGGGGCGCGGTGGCGGCGCACGAACCGCCACAACCGCTGGCGCCGCGTGTAACGGTGCGCCGCGACCAGCTGGCCGGCGAGGAAGCGCCGCACGTCCTCGCCGAGCGCGCCCGCGTCGGCGTAGCGCCCCACCGGCGTAAACGCGAGGGCCTTGCCGACGATCGCGACCAGCTCGGGCGGCGCACCCGGCGCGATCGCGTTCACCGGCGTCACCGCCGACGGCCGGCCGTTCTACGTGATGCGGCGGGTGTCGGGCCGGCCGCTCGACCAGCTGATGGCGCGCGCACCTGGGCTCGGCGAGCGGCTCACGCTGCTGCCGGCCGTGCTGGCGGCGATCGACGCGATCGCCCACGCCCACCGCCGCGGCGTGATCCACCGCGACCTCAAGCCGTCGAACATCCTGGTCGGCGATCTCGGCGAGACCGTCGTGATCGACTGGGGCCTCGCCAAGGTGATCGGCGAGGACGACGACAAGCCCGGCACGATGATCGCCCCGAGCGATAGCCTGCGCACGCAGATCGGCGCGGTGTTCGGCACGCCGGGCTTCATGTCG
>DATIPJ010000281.1:0-7019 GCA_035472155.1 Kofleriaceae bacterium | reverse complement strand
GCCGGGCTGCTCGGCGCCGAAGGCTTCGTCGCCGACCCGGCGCGCCTGCGCGAAGTCGGCTTCGTCATCAACCTCGAGGCGCGCGGCACCAGCGGCACGCCGTTTCTGTTCGAGACCAGCCGCGAGCGGCGCTGGCTGGTGCCGATCGCCGCGCGCGGGCTGCCGCACCCGGTGACGACGTCGCTGTTCGCGACGATCTACGAGATGCTGCCCAACGACACCGACCTCACGGTGTTCAAGCGCGCGGGGCTGGCCGGGATCAACTTCGCGTACCTCGGTGACGGCACCCAGTACCACACGCCGCTGGACAGCTTCGCGCACATCGACCCGGGCAGCGTGCAGCGCCGCGGCGAGCAGGCGCTGGCGATGGTGCACGCGTTCGGCGACGCTCGCCTCGAGCCCGGCGAGCCGGCCAATGCGGTGTGGTTCGACGTGCTCGCGATGTTCGTGGTGTGGTGGCCCACGGCCTGGACGCCGTGGATCATCGCCGCGGCGCTGGCGCTGCTCGGAGCGGCGGCGGTGCTCGCCGCGCGGCGCCGTGCAACGACCGCCGGTGGTGTGCTGCTCGGCGCGGCGTCGCTCGTCGCGGCGGCGGCGCTGGCGCAGGGGCTCGGCATCGCGCTGTCGTGGATCGGGCACCTGCGCGCGCCCGGCGCGCTGTTCCCGCCGCACGGCCGGGTGACGGTCGCCGCGGCGTGGCTGGGCGGCCTCGCGATCGCGCTTGCGGTCGCCGCCCTCGCCCGCCGGCGCGCATCGTTCGATTCGATCTTCCTCGGCGTCGCGCTGGCGTGGAACCTGATCGCGGTAGTGATCGCCTTGTGGTTGCCCGGCGCGGCCTACGTCGCGGTCGTGCCCGGCGCGGCGATGGCCGTGTTCGCCGTCGTGCGCCACGCGACCGGCGCCGGCGAGGAAATCGCGTGCACCGGCGCGATGGTCCCGATCGCGATCGTGTTCCTGCCGTTCGCGCTGGTCGGCCACGACGCGCTCGGCCCGGGCGCGGTGGGCGTGGCCGCGACGCTGCTCGCGCTGGTCGGCCTGACGTTCGCGCCGATGCTCCCCGAGATCGCACGACGGCTCGCCCCGGCGCTGCTCGCCGCGGCGTTCGTGCTCGGCGTCGTCGGTGCGCTCTTGCCTCGCGTGTCGGCGAGCCACCCGCGGCAGCTGTCGATCGCGCACGTGACCGACGCGGCGGGCGCCGCGCGCTGGCAGATCGACGCGCCGTCGCCGGAGCTGGCCGCCGTGGCGCCGTTCGCACCCCGCCAGGTCGCGCCGTGGCTCGGCGCGCGCGGCACGGCCGACGCCGCTCCCGCGCAACCGGCCGGCCTCGCACCTCCCGTGGTCCACGTGTCCACCGAGCAGCGCGACGGTCTGCAGGTGACCACGCTCGAGGTCTCGTCGGCGCGCCAGGCGTCGCGGCTGCGGATCGCATGGCACAGCGACGCCCCGGTCGAGGGATTGCGCATCAACGGCGTCGCGCCACCGCCCCGCACCTCGCGCACCCGGTCGGTCCTCGCCCCGGGCTGGAACCGCGTCGTCGTGTGGGGGTCGTCGGCGCGCCTCGAGATCGTGACCCGCGCGGCGGCGCCTGCCGAGGCGGCCATCGCGGACACGTCGTTCGGGCTGCCGCCGGCCGCGACCGCGCTGATCCAGGCGCGCGACGGCTCCGGAGCGGTGCCGGCACACGATGGCGACGTGACCATTGTCGAGCAGCAGGTGAAGTGGTAGTCGACCTCTCGAGAGGTGACTCCATGTCGACCTGGCCCGATCGCCGCATCCTCGACCTGTTTCGCATCGAGCACCCGATCATCCAGGCGCCGATGGCGGGCCCGGTGCTCTCCGAGATGGTGATCGCCGTCGCCGAGGCCGGCGGGCTCGGCTCGCTGCCGACCGCGCAGCTGACGCCCGACCAGACGCGCGCCGAGCTGGCGAAGATCCGCCAGGCCACGAAGAAGCCGATCAACGTCAACTTCTTCTGTCACCGCCCCCTGCCCGCCGACCCCGCCCGCGACGCGGCGTGGCGAGCACGGCTCGCGCCGTTCTACCGCGAGCTCGGAGTCGATCTGGAGCTGCCCGTGCCGTCGACGAGCCGCGCGCCGTTCGACGAGACGCTGTGGCGCGTCGTCGAGGAATTTCGGCCCGAGGTCGTGAGCTTTCACTTCGGCCTGCCCGAGCCCGCGCTGCTCGAGCGCGTGCGTCAGGCCGGCGCCGTGGTCATCGCGTCGGCGACCAGCGCCGACGAGGCGCGCTGGCTCGAGGCCCGCGGCGCGCAGGCGATCATCGCCCAGGGCACCGAGGCCGGCGGCCACCGCGGCAACTTCCTCGCCGACGACCCGGCCGCCGATTGCGCGACCCAGGCCGGCACGATGGCGCTGGTCCCCCAGGTCGTCGACGCGGTCAAGGTCCCGGTGATCGCCGCGGGCGGCATCGCCGACGCGCGCGGCATTGTCGCGGCGTTCGCCCTCGGGGCCGCCGCCGCGCAGATCGGCACCGCCTACCTGTTCTGCCCCGAGGCCCGCGTGCCGCCGCTGCATCGCGCGGCGCTCAAGGCCGCCAAGGACAACACCACCGCGCTCACCAACGTGTTCACCGGCCGCCCGGCGCGCAGCCTGGTCAACCGCGCCGTGCGCGAGCTCGGCCCGCTGTCCTCGGATGCGCCCGCGTTCCCCCTCGCCGGCCACGCGCTCGCGCCGCTCAAGGCCAACGCGGAGGCCAAAGGCTCGGCCGACTTCAGCCCGCTGTGGTCGGGACAGGCCGCCCACCTCGGGCGCGAGCTGCCCGCCGGCGAGCTGACGCGCACGCTCGCCACCGAGGCCCTCGGTCATCTCGCGCGCCTGGCGCGCTGAGCCCTACGACGACGCGGCGACGGCGAGCTCGCCGGCCGTGCTACGGCCGAGCGCTGTGCCGAGCTCGTCGGCGAGCGCGCGCCGGACCTCGGCGAGGTGGATGTCGCCGCCCAGCTGCTCGGCCATCGACGTCATCACCGACGATTCAAAACCGCACGGGTTGATCCGCCGGAAGTAGCCGAGGTCCGACGTGACGTTGAGCGCCAGGCCGTGGAACGTGACCCACTTGCGGCACGCGATGCCCATCGAGCACAGCTTGCGGCGCAGGCCGTCGACGGTGGTCATCCAGACGCCGGTCTTGCCGGGCTCGCGATCCGCAGAGATGCCGAATCGCGCGCAGGTCGCGATCACCGCCTCCTCCAGGTTGCGCAGGTAGCGATGGAGGTCGCGCTCGCCTTCGCCGAGCAGCACGATCGGATAGCCGACGATCTGGCCCGGGCCATGGTACGTCACGTCGCCACCGCGCTCGATGCCGATCACCTCGACGTCGCCGGGCATGAGCACATTGGCCTCGGCCTCGCGCCGCCGGCCCAGGGTGAACACGTGCGGGTGCTCGACGAGCAGCAGGGTATCGAGGATCTCGCCGCGCTGCCGCTGCTCGACGAGCGCGAGCTGACGAGCCCAGGTGTCGCGAAAGCTCTCGGTGCCGAGGTCAACGACGCTCCACGCGCGCATAGGGGTCGGTTACCACGGAACGTGCGCGGCGACGAACGCCGTCAGCCCGTGCGCACCGAGAAGTCGCGCACCGAGACGATCGCCTTGGTTTCGAGGTCGGCGAGGAAGCTGCGCCCCGAGCCGATGCGGCCGTCGAACGCGAGCAGGTACCAGACGTCGAGCGTCCAGCGGTTGTGCTCGGTCTCGCAGGGCGGCGTCCACGACACCGCCTCGAGGTCGCCCAGGTAGGTCGGCCGCGACGGCGACGCCGAGATCAGCTTCTGGTACTCGTCGCATGCCTGCACCAGGGAGACGGCCGCCGACGCGTCGCGCGACGCCACCGTGCGGCGCCACGCCGAGGTCAGGCGGCAGCGGCCGATCTGGCCGGCCGGCGACAGCTCGATCTCGTACGCCTCGTCGGCGGCGAGCCCGTCGAAGTCCGGGACATCGAACTCGGGGTACTTGTCGCGCTCGGCGATCTGGTCGAGCCGGTCGTCGAATGCCTCGTAGCCGGCGTCGAGCGTATCCTCTCCGTAGTATCCGTAGATCCGGAGTACGAGGTTCTGCGATGGCAGGCGGTGGTCCCAGTCGACGATCGAGATCGCGCCCGCGTAGTCGTGCCGGAACCGCTGCAGCGCCGGCAGCGACGCCGCCACCCGGGTCGCCGCGCCTTCCTCGGTGAGCAGGCCCTGGTAGGCGACCCGGGGATGTAGCCGGATCTCCTCGGCGACGAACGGGCGTAAGTCGGACGACACTCCGCCCGATTGTACACGCGGATCGCTCGCCGCGCTTCGCGCAGCGTCAGTGAACCGCGCGTTCGAGCGCCTCGATCAGCGCCCCGAGGCGCTCGCCGTCGAGCTTGAGCCGCGCCGGGTTGACCACGAGGCGGGACGACACCCGCGCGACGGTATCGATCTCGACGAGCCCGTTCTGGCGCAGGGTCTCGCCGGTCTGTGTGATATCGACGATGCGGTCGCACAGCCCGGTCAGCGGCCCGAGCTCGATCGCGCCCGACAGCTTGATGACCTCGGCGGTGATGCCCTTGCGCTGCAGGTAGGCGCGCGTGGTGCGCGGGTACTTGGTGGCGACGCGCAGATGCGCTTGCGCACGCTCGCTGAGCTCGTACCACGCGCCCGCGGGTGCGCCAGCACCTGCGGCGGATCCGTCGACCGGGGGCGGCTCGGCGCGCTCGGCGACGATCATCCGGCAAACCCCGATGCCGAGGTCGAGCGGCTCGAACAGGTCGCGGCCGTCCTCGTCGAGCACGTCGCTGCCCGCCACACCGACATCGGCGGCGCCATGCGCGACGTAGGTCGCGATGTCGGAGCTGCGCAGCACCAGCACGCGCAGCGCACCGCAGTCGTGGACGAGGCGGCGCGAATCGCCGAGCACCGGCGACAGGTCGAAGCCGGCGCGCGCGAACACGGCGGCGGCTTCTTCGAGGATGCGGCCCTTGGGGATGGCGAGGACGATCGGTCGGGTCATGGTGGCCTACTGCTTGGCGCGCTTGATCTTCGCACCAACTGCCCGCAGCTTCTTCTCGATCGCCTCGTAACCGCGATCGAGGTGGTACACCCGCAGGACCTCGGTCTTGCCGGCGGCGACCAGCCCGGCGAGGATCAGGCTGGCCGACGCGCGCAGGTCGGTCGCCATCACCTGCGCACCGGTGAGCTTGGCGCCGCCGCGCACGACCGCGACACGCCCGTCGATCCGGATGTCAGCGCCCATACGGCTCAGCTCGGGGACGTGCATGTAACGGTTCTCGAAGATCATCTCCTTGATCACCGACTGCCCCTTGGCGATGCATGCCAGGACCATGAACTGGGCCTGCATGTCGGTCGGAAACCCCGGATGCGGCTGGGTGACGATGTCGACCGCGTTGATCTCGGCGCTGCCGCGCACGCGCAGCCCGTTGCCCTCTGCGGCGACGTGCACGCCCGCCGCACGCAGCTTGGCGATCACCGCGTCGAGGTGCTCGGGCCGCGCGCCCTCGAGCAGCACGTCACCGCGGGTCATCGCTGCGGCCACCGCGAACGTGCCGGCCTCGATGCGGTCGGGGATGATCGCGTGCTCGATCGGATGCAGCTCGTCGACGCCTTCGATCGTGATGATCGGCGTGCCGGCGCCCTTGATGCGCGCCCCCATCTTGTTGAGCACGAGCGCGAGCTCCTCGACCTCGGGCTCGCGCGCCGCGTTCTCGATCACCGTGCGGCCCTTGGCCAGCGTGGCCGCCATGAGCAGATTCTCGCAGCCGGTGACGGTGGGCACGTCGAGCATGATCGTCGCGCCCTTGAGCCGCTTGCACTCGACGTCGACGTAGCCGTGGTCGAGCGTGACCTTGGCGCCCATCGCCTGCAGGCCCTTCAGGTGCTGGTCGATCGGCCGCGCGCCGATCGCGCAGCCACCGGGCAGCGAGACCCGCCCGCGGCCGTAGCGCGCGACCAGCGGTCCGAGCACGAGCACGCTGGCGCGCATCGTCTTGACCAGCTCGTACGGCGCCTCGAGCTTGGGCTTGGCCTTGCCAGACGGCGGCGCGATGGTCAGCTCGGTGTCCTCACCCTCGACCTGCCAGCCGAGCATGCGGAGCAGCTTGGCCATCGTCCGCACGTCGGCGAGCCGCGGCACGTTCTTGAAGGTGGACGCGCCGCTCGGGAGCAGCGCGGCCGCCAGCAGCGGGAGCGCTGCGTTCTTGGCGCCGCTGATCGGGATCTTGCCGACCAGGCGCGCGCCTCCCTCGACGACGATCTTGTCCATACGGCAGGACGGAAGTAGCACAACCGTCCGCCGGAACAACAGCGGCGGGCCCCGGCCTATTGCCGAAATAGACGCCCGCCAATTGCAGAATTACGCGATCTCGACCGAGAGCTCGCCGCCGCGCATCGCGACGCGGACCATGCCGCCCTGATCGATGCCGAACGCGCCGAACGCGACGTCCTCGAGCTGCCGGGTCAGCGTGGATGCCAGCCCGCGCGCGCCGGTCTCGCGGTGCAGCGCATCGTCGACGATGTGGTCGAGGACCGCCTCGTCGATCGCGAGGTCGAAGCCCTCGAGCTTGAACTCGCGGGTCATGCGCAGCACGACGTCGGTGCGCAGGATGTCCTTGAGCGTCGCGGCGTCGAGCGCGCGGAACGGCACGACCCGGGTGAACCGTGCGACGAGCTCGGGCAGAAACCCGTACGCCTGGAAGTTCGCCACGTTCTCGACCTGCTCGGCGGAGAAGTCGACGGCGATCGCGTCGGGGTCGACGCCCGACGACGCCTGGTCGCGCCCGAAGCCGATCTGATCGCGCATCGCGCGCCGGTGGGCGATCTGCTGGAACCCGGAGAACGCGCCCGCCGCGATGAACGCGATGTCGGCGGTCGACATCACCACGTGGTCGGCGTACGAGCTGTGCGTCAGGTCGAGCGGCACCACCACCTCGCTGGCCTCCAGCATCTTGAGCAGCTCGCGCTGCACGCCCATGCCGGTGACGTCCTTGGTGGTGCCCGCGCCGGCGAAGATCGCGTTGTTCTGGCCCGACGC
>DATIPJ010000280.1:0-5397 GCA_035472155.1 Kofleriaceae bacterium | reverse complement strand
TCAAGGGCGACGTCCACGACATCGGCAAGAACATCGTCGCGGTCGTGCTGCGCTGCAACGGCTACGAGGTCACCGACCTCGGCGTCATGGTGCCCGGCCACAAGATCCTCGACACCGCGACCGAGCTCGGCGCCGACCTGGTCGGCCTGTCGGGGCTGATCACGCCCTCGCTCGACGAGATGATCACCGTCGCGACCGAGATGACCCGGCGCGGGATGACGATGCCGCTGCTGATCGGCGGCGCGACCACGAGCGGCAAGCACACCGCGGTCAAGGTGGCGCCGGCGTACACCGGGCCGACGATCCACGTCCCCGACGCGTCGCTCGCCGTCGGCGTGATGGGCAAGCTGCTGTCGACCGACCCCGCGCCGTACATCGCCCAGGTGAAGGCCAAGCAGTCCTCGCTGCGCGATGCCCACGTCTCGTCGCAGAAGCGCCCGCTGCTCTCGATCGACGAGGCGCGCCGCCGCCGCCAGGTGCTGCGGTTCGACGCGACGACCGTGCCGACCCCGGCGTTCCTCGGCACGCGCAACGTGTCCGTGCCGCTCGCCGAGCTCGTCCCCTGGATCGACTGGTCGCCGTTCTTCCACACCTGGGAGCTCTCGGGCCGCTACCCCGCGATCCTCGACGATCCCAACAAGGGCGACGCCGCGCGCAAGGTGTTCGCCGACGGCCGCGCGCTGCTCGACCGCATCGTCGCGGAGAGCCTCCTGGCCGCGCGCGGCACCTACGGCTTCTTCCCCGCGGCATCGACCCCGACCGACGACATCCTCGTGTGGTCACCCGACCGCGCCCGCGAGCTCGCGCGGTTCACCATGCCGCGCCAGCTCGAGGACAAAGACGTCTGCCATTCGCTGGCCGACTTCATCGCACCCGCCGGCGGTCATCCCGATCACCTCGGCGGCTTCATCGTCACTGCCGGCATCGGCACCGACGCCCTCGCCGGCCGCTTCGAGCGCGACCATGACGACTACTCCGCGATCATGGCCAAGGCGCTCGCCGACCGGCTGGCCGAAGCGTTCGCCGAGTACCTCCACCGCCAGGTGCGCGTCGACTGGGGCTACGGCGCGACCGAAGGCCTCGCGATGCCCGAGATCCTCGCCGAGAAGTACCGCGGCATCCGCCCGGCCTTCGGCTATCCGGCGTGCCCCGATCACGCGCCCAAGGCGGCGCTGTTCGATCTGCTCGATAACGCCGATCACCACGGCGTATCGCTCACCGAGTCGTACGCGATGTACCCGACCGCCTCGGTCTCCGGCCTCTACTTCGCACACCCGGGCGCCACGTACTTCTCCGTCGGCCGCCAGGGCTAGTCGCGCGCGCGGCGCGCTATGGTCGCGCCATGCCCGACGCGCGCGATTCCGACGACGAACGCTGGCTCGACATCGACGTCAAGCTCGCCTACCAGGAGCGGCTGATCCGCGAGCTCGATGCACTCGTGCGCGATTTCGGCACGCGGCTCGACAAGGCCGAGCGGCTGCTCGAGCAGATCCGTCAAGCGCTGCCGGCACCGGTGCCGCTCGGTGCGGCGAATGAGCCTCCGCCGCATTATTGAGCAGGCCATCTGTGCGGCAAGCCACGGCCGCCTCGCGCGGTGAACCGCATGCAGGTCGCCGCGAGCACGCACGTCGGTTAGCATCAGGACATGCGACGCCAGCTCGTCCTCCTGGCGCTCTGTGCCGGTTGCGGCAACGTCAACGATCCGGGCCCGGCCGATGGGCAGCCGGGATCCGATGCAGCGCCGGTGACCGAGGTGCTGACGGGCTCGCTGCGCACCGGCTGCGTCCTCGCGCTGCACATGGATGAAGCGGCGTGGTCGGGGGTCTCGGGCGAGGTCAAGGACGCGTGTGGCAACGACAATCCCGGCACGCTGGTCGGCCAGGGCAACACCGTACCCAATGGCGTGCACGGCCGCGCCGGCAGCTTCTCGGGCAACGCGTGCATCGATATTCCGAATGCCGAGACGCTGCACGGCGCGACCGGGCTGACGCTGAGCGCGTGGATCTTGCCGACCAGGCTCAATCACGGATCGGACGCCAACGGCATCATCAGCAAGCGCACGAGCGGCAACAACCAGAACGAGTACAGCGTGTCCGTCTGGATCGGCGACCAGGTGTACGTCGATCTCGACGGCGAGACCGATCGGTTCAACGGCAACGCGGTCATCCTCGAGAACATGTGGACCCAGGTGACGGTCGTGTACGACGGCACCGCCGCAGCCACGCAGCGCGCGTCGGTTTACCTGAACGGCACGCTCGATGTGACCAAGGCCGAGACCAGCGCGGTGTTGACCAAGTATCCGTCGACCTTGCACGTCGGCTGCATGCCCGCGCCGACGGCTCCCGACCCGACGCAGCAGAACTTCATCGGCGAGCTCGACGAGGTGGTGATCTGGAACCGCGCGCTGAACAACGGCGAGATCACCGCGTGGTACACGGCCACGCGGCCGACGCCCTGAAGCAGTGCGTGCTCGCGCCGCCGACCGATGCCGGCGAGCGTCAGTCGTCCTTGTCGTCGGGATCGGGCGTATCGGGTGGATCGGGCGGATCCGGCTTGTCGTCGTCGTCCTTGTTGTCCTTGTTCGCCTTGCCGGCGCGACTGGCAGGCGCGGTGGACCCGCGGTGGCGATGGCCGCGGGTCGGTGCCGGCGGACGCGGCGGCCGCGATGGGCTCGCGTGATCGGGCGTCGGGACGTCCCATGGGTCCGGGGTGTGCGACGGAGGCTGCGGCGCCTTCGGAGGCGGCGGCGAAGGGATGCCTGGAATCGGAGGGATCGGCGGCGTGGGCACGTTCGGGATCATCGGCACCTTCGGGGTCTCAGGATTCTTGCCCGTGAAGCCGGTGCACATCCCCATCGCGATCGTCATCGGGATGATCGCGCCCACGTTGATCTTGCCGTCCTCCTCCATCTCGCTGGTGAGGTCGCGCGCGTCGTCGCGTAGCTCGAGCAAGCAGCCGAGGCGCTCGTGGCGCGTCGCCGACGGCGGCAGACGGCAGGTCGACTCGTACGCCGCCAGCCACTTGGCACGCAGATCATCGAGCGCCGCGAGCGTGGCCACGCCCGTCACATCGAGCTTGTGCCACGCCATGGCGGCCTTGCGCTTCTCGGGCGACCACGCGGACGCGAACGCCTCCTCCGGCGGCCCGCAGTCGTTGATCGACGACGCCGAGCGGTGGCGCGCGAACAGCACCCCGCCGGTCGCCACGGCGGCACAGGTGACCGCGGCGCCGATGTACAGCGTCCGGCGCGAGCACGGCGCCGGCTTGAGCGCGCCCTCGAGCTCACGCAGCAGCGTCCGCATGTCGGGCCAGCGGCCCTCCGGATCGGCGGACAGCCCGCGGGCGAGCACGGTCCGCACGCGCGGCGGCAGGCTGTCGGTCGCCGGTGGAATGCTCCCCGAGGCCGCGGCGCGCAGCTCGTCGAGTGTCGAGCCGGCGAACGGCCGCGACCCGGTGAGCGCTTCCCATACCGTGATGCAAAATGCGAACTGATCGCTGCGCGGGTCGGGCGCGCGCCCGGCGAACTGCTCGGGCGCCATGTACGCCGGTGTGCCGATCAGGACGCCGGTCTGGGTCAGCGGCGAGTCGAGCACCGAGTCGACGCCGCGCGGATACGACCCGCTCGCCACCGCGGTCGCCGCCACCGCGATCGGCTGCTGGACGATCTCGGCGCCGTCCTCGATCTGGCCGCGCGCGAGGCCGAAGTCGGTGACGTACACGCTGCCGTCGCGGCCGCGCAGGATGTTGTGCGGCTTGAGGTCGCGATGGATGAGCCCCGCGTCGTGCGCGGCGGCGAGCCCGCGCCCGGCGGCGAACAGCGCGGCCAGGATCTCGGCGCGCGGCGGCTTGGTGCGCAGCCAGGCGTCGAGGTCGTCGCCGTCGATCAGCTCCATCGCGATGTAGTCGCGGTTGCGATCGGTGCCGACCTCGTAGACGGTCAGGATGTTGGGGTGCTTGAGCCGCGCCATCGCGCGCGCCTCGCGCAGGAGCCGCGTCCGCAGCGACGCGCCGTCGTCGATCGAGCGCAGGACCTTGATCGCCACCGCGCGCTCGAGGTCAGGGTCGAACGCGGCCCACACCACGCCCATCCCGCCGGACCCGAGGATGCGCTCGAGACGGTACTTGCCGATCGACGCGCCCGGCGCCAGGTCGCTCGCTGCGGCTACCGCAGCCCCGGCCTCGGCCCTTGCGGACGGATCGACTTCCATGGTGGGTGCAGCATAGCAACCCGGTCGGCACGCGCCTGCCAGATCCGCAGCCGCGTGCTAGGCACGAGCGTGATCCGGCGGAAGCGCACCGAGCAGCGAGAGCGGGCCCGGGCCGCGCGCCGGCTGGTCCGCGACCGCGAGAAGCTGGCCGCGCTGTCGGTCGGCGGCTCGGAGGATCGCCCGATCCACGTCAACTCGGCGTCGGTCGTCGAGGTCCGCGTCGGCCGCCTGGCCTGCCCGCAATGCGGCGGCGAGTACCGGGTCAAGGAGCATCGCTCACCATCCTCGGGGATCCGCAGCGTCGACGTGACCTGCCAGATGTGCGGCGTGTCGCGCACGCTGTGGTTCCGGATCGTCAGCGGCGACCCGAACTGACGGCGGGATCGTGCGCGAAGGTCGCGGCTCGAGAGCTCGCCGCCTCAGGTGAGAAACGCGCGCAGGTCGAACGCTGGGTCCTCCTCGCGCGTCTGGAAGCCGGCACCGCTGCGCCACGACCGCGACTTCCCGCAGGCCTGGCACAGCGAGATATCGCGCCCGCCGGTCTTGCCGGCGAGCACGTACTTGAGCACCGCCTGCTCGTGACAGTCGGTGCACACGTGCACGTAGCCGTCCTCGCGGCGGAACCCGCGCTTGACGAGCTTGTGCTCGAGCGTATCCAGATCGTCGATCGGCATCGCTAGGACCGGAAGCTTCCGTCGACGCGGTCGAGCTTGCGCAGGAGCCCGGGCCAGGCGAGCGAGCCACCGCCGCCGCGCATCGCCGTCCGCGCGCCCTCGCGCGCCGCGCTCAGCACGCGCGGGTCAATGCGGATCAGCTCGCCGCCGCCGGCCTGGGCGCGGACCTGGATCATGCAGGTCGCCTCGAACAGGTACATCATCAGGAACGCCTCGGCGATCGTCGGCCCCACGGTGAGCAACCCGTGGTTGCGCAGCATCAGGAAGCTCTTGTCGCCGAGGTCGCGGACCAGCCGCGGCTTCTCGTCGGGATTGACCGCCACGCCCTCGTAATCGTGATACGCGAGCGACGACAGCACGAATGCCGATTGCTGCGACAGCGGCAGCACTCCCTCTTTTTGATTCAGCATAAATGTCGGTGCTGTTTGCCGACGCCTCATGGGCCGTCATGAAATCCTGGCGCGCAGTCCTGGTGTCGCGCATTTGCAGAGAAGCCGATCCATGCGCGACCAATG
>DATIPJ010000279.1:0-4577 GCA_035472155.1 Kofleriaceae bacterium | reverse complement strand
ATCGCCATCGCCATCGCCATCGCCATCGCCATCGCCATCGCCATCGCCATCGCCATCGCCATCGCCATCGCCATCGCCATCGGGCTCTGCGTCTCCGTCTGCGAGCGCCGCTGCCCGGGCCGACAGCTCCGCCAGCACGCGCGAGAGCCCGGCGCGGCTGAACACCTTCAGGAACAGCTCGAGCGCCGCATCCGCCTGGGCGACCTCGAGCCCCAGCCGGGCCTCGTGCTGGCGCAGGAACCCCATCAGGTACGCCGTCGCCGGGTACGGGGTGTTCAGCTGCGTCATCGGCGGCGTGACGAGGAGGAGCCTCACGTGCGAGAACCTAGCCTACCTTGCGGCTCAACAAGTATTTGAGCGAGAGCGGCGCCTGCTCGCGGCGCCAGGCGGACGGCTTCATCTCCGAGGGTCGGGTCACGATCAACGGCGTCCCGGCCACCCTGGGCAGCCAGGTCGCCGACGGCGACGACGTGCGGCTCGATGGCGAATCGGTGGGCACCGCGCGCAAGCGCATCCGCCCGGTCTACATCGCCCTCCACAAGCCGGTCGGCATCACCTGCACGACCGAGCGCCATGTGGCCGGCAACATCATCGACTTCGTCGACCACCCCGAGCGCGTGTTCCCGATCGGCCGGCTCGACAAGGACTCCGAGGGCCTCATCCTGCTCACCAACGACGGGGACATCGTCAACGAGATCCTGCGCGCCGAGCATCACCACGAGAAGGAGTATGTCGTCGCGGTCGACCGCGCGATCACACCGGAATTCGTCGCCGGCATGGCCGCGGGCGTGCGGCTCTCCGAGGCCACCACGCGGCCCTGCAAGGTCGAGCGGCTGGGCGCCAAGGTCTTTCGCATCATCCTCACCCAGGGCCTCAACCGGCAGATCCGCCGGATGTGCGAAGCCTTCGGATTCACCGTCGTCGCCCTGCAGCGCGTGCGGATCATGAACATCCGCCTCGGCGAGCTCCCGCTCGGCCGCTGGCGCAACCTCACCGCCGCCGAGGTCGCGACGATCCTGCCGCACACGGAGCGGCCGGCGCAACCCAGCTCGCCCGCCCGATCGTCCGCACCGGGTCCGCGACCCGAGCAGCGAGGCCGACCCGAGCAGCACGGGCGACCCGAGCAGCACGGGCGACCCGACCAGCACGGGCGACCCGACCAGCACGGGCGACCCGAGCATCAAGGTCGACCCGAGCAACGCGGCCGACCCGAGCAACGCGGCCGACCCGAGCAGCGAGGTCGACCGGAGCAGCGAGGTCGACCGGAGCAGCGCGGCCGGCCCCAGCGCGCAGCGCAGGGCAGATCGCGCGGGCGCGGGCGAGGCTCGTGGTAGGTTCGCCCGTCGATGTTCGTGTGTTCGATGTCCGTGCGTTCGATGTCCGTGCGTTCGATGTCCGTGCGTTTGATGTCCGTGCGTTTCATGTTCATGGCCATCGCGGCCGCGTGCCTCTTCGGCGCCGGCGCATGCCGCAGCAAGCCCGCTGATGACGGCGTGTGCCGCTGCACGCCGGGCAACCAGTCGGGCAGCAAGCTCGGCGACGGCACTGCGTTCGACGGCAACGCGCTGCTTGGCAAGCTGCGCCGCCACCGCCGCGACGTCGAGCAGCGTCGCAACCCGCGCGACATCAAGGTCGACGACGATGAGCTGCGCTTGCACGTGGCGACGTTCTGTCAGCCGTGCAGCGACTGGGTCAACGACCGCGCGACTCTCGAGCAGCTGTTTCCGCTCGAGCGGCTCGACGATGCCGCCGGGGCCGTTTGCCTCGGTCTGGTGCTGCGCGACGGGACGACGGCCTATGGCGAGGCCCGGCCGCGCGCGTGCCGCTGATCGCATCGTCGATGCATAGCGGGTGCATCGCGCGGTGCATCGTTTGACGGCAGATACCCATTGATGCGGCGCGCCAGGCGGCGACAATGCGTCGGTGCGTACCTCGACAGGGTGGGCTGTGACGCTCGGCATGCTCGGCTCGGCGTGCAGCTACAAGGCGCTGCCTCCGCTCGATGACAGCGGCACCGGTGGGATCGACGCGGCTGGCGGCCCCGATGGCCCCGTCGATTCCGTCGACTCGGGTGCCAGCGCCGATGCAGCGGTGTGCTTCGGCACCGGCATCGTCCAGCTCTGTCTGCAGACACCGCCGAGCGCGCCGCAGACGATCGGCAGCTTCCGGCGGGTCGACACCGACGACGCGACCATGTGCGAGCCGCTCGCCAGCAGCAACGGCAACTACTGCGTGGTCGCGGCCACGACCATCACCGTCGACAATCAGCTGCGCGGCGTCGGCAGGAGGCCGCTCGTGCTGGTCGCGAGCGATCGGATCGTCATCCACGTCGGCGGGATGATCGATGTCGGCAGCCGACGCGGCACCGCGTTCGAGCAGGGCGCAGGCTCGGACTTCGCGGGCTGCGGCGGAGGTGCGGCGCCGACCACGGACTCGACCACCGGAGGAGGCGGCGCCGGCGGGAGCTTCGTTGGCGGGGGCGGCGCGGGCGGCGGGGGCGGCACCAACACCCTGGGCGGCACTTCGGCACCGGCCGCCGGCGCCGTGACCGCGCTGCGCGGGGGCTGTGCCGGGCAGGCCGGCGCGGGCAGTGCCACCGCCTCCCTCGGACACGGCGGCGGTGCGGTGTTCCTGATCGCGGGCAACGCGATCGACTCCGAGGGCAGCATCTTCGCGACCGGCGAAGGTGGCGGCGGTGGCCCGATGGGCTCGGCCACGAACGGCGGAAGCGGCGGAGGCTCCGGCGGCATGATCGGCTTCGAGGCGCCATTGATCACCGCGGCCGGCCTGGTCCTCGCGAACGGGGGCGGCGGCGGCGAAGGCAGCGCGCCGCCCGTCACCGGCGCCAATGGCGCCGACCCGAGCGACATTGCGGCTGCGATCGGCGGCCGCGGCAACGTGATGCCCGGTGGCGACGGCGGAAACGGCTCGCCGAGCACCGGCGGCGCAGGCAGCGTCGGGCAAAGTGCCACGAACCCCAGCAGCGCCAGCGGCGGGGGCGGCGGCGGCGGCGCGGGGATCATCAAGGCACCCAGCGGCGCGAACCTCGGGACCAACGTGTCGCCTCCACCGACACCGTAGTCCGCCGACACCGTCGTCCGCGCGCGCCGTTGGCTGCGACGACGCGCGACACGGCCGTCGCCGCGAACGTCGGACCTGCGTGCCCGCGTACGCCGTCGCGACGCGCCGGGCGCCGGGGCGAGCCGCTGTGTTAGCTTGGCCGCGCATGACCGTCGCATCGCTGTACCCGACGATCCACCGTTCCCCACTGGCCTCGCGGACCGCGCTTGGACTCGCAGCGCTGGCCGGGCTCGCGCTCGCTGCCGGCGCCGCGGCCGCCGCGCCCACCACCGTGGTCGTCACCGCCGACAAGCTGGTCGATGTCGCGAGCGGCACGACGCGCGACCGGCCGCAGGTCGTGATCGTCGATGGCCGCATCACCAACGTCGGCAAGCAGGGCGACGCGCTGCCCACCGGCGCGACCCGCGTCGACCTGCCCGGCGTGACGCTGCTCCCCGGCCTGATCGACATGCATACGCACCTGACGTCGTCGCCGCTGTTCGCGGGCTACAACGCGCTGCTGTTCACCGACTCGTTCTGGCCCGTGATCTCGACGACGCACGCGCGGCTCACGCTCGAGGCCGGCTTCACCACCGTGCGCAACGTCGGCTCCGATGACTACGACGACGTCGGCCTGCGCCAGGCGATCGAGAACGGCTTCGTCGCCGGCCCGCGGATCGTGACCGCGACGTACGCGATCGGCGCCACCGGCGGGCACTGCGACTCCACGTTCTTCCCGCCGAGGATGGCGCAGAAGAGCCCCGCGGTGATCGACAGCCCCGAGGCCGGGCGCCAGATGGTCCGCCAGCTCCACAAGTACGGCGCGCAGGTGATCAAGATCTGCGCGACCGGCGGCGTGTTCTCGCACGGCGACACGCCCGGCGCCCAGCAGCTCACGCTCGACGAGATCAAGGCGATCGTCGACGAGGCGCACATGGCCGGCCTCAAGGTCGCCGCCCACGCGCACGGCGCCTCGGGCATCCGGGCCGCGATCCTCGGCGGCGTCGACACGATCGAGCACGCGAGCCTGGTCGACGACGAGGGCATCCGGCTCGCCAAGCAGAAGGGCGTGTACTTCGGCATGGACATCTACAACACCGACTACACGCAGGCCGAGGGCAAGAAGAACGGCGTCCTCGAGGAGAATCTCCAGAAGGATCGCGACATCGCGCTGATCCAGCGCCAGAACTACCAGAAGGCGCTGCGCCAGGGCGTGAAGATGATCTTCTCGACCGACGCCGGCGTGTATCCGCACGGCACCAACGCCAAGCAGCTCGCGACCATGGTCAAGTGGGGCGCCACGCCGTTGCAGGCGATCCAGTCGGCGACGGTCACCGCGGCCCAGGCGCTCGGGCAGCCCAACGACGTCGGCCAGGTCAAGGCCGGCGCCTACGGCGACCTCGTCGGCGTCTCGGGCGACCCGCTCAAGGACGTCACGCTCCTCGAGCACCCCGTGTTCGTCATGAAGGGCGGCGACGTCATCAAGCAGACGCTACCCCCGCCGGGCCGCTGAGCAG
>DATIPJ010000278.1:0-2653 GCA_035472155.1 Kofleriaceae bacterium | reverse complement strand
TCGATGTCAGCCGCGACGGCTATGCCATCGTCCGCATCGACGGCGACCGCCCGATGGCGCCCAACGTCGGCGATGTGAAGAGCTTCGTGGTCTACCCGATGGCGGTGACCAACCCGATCTGGATCGATAGCGACGGCGATGGGAAAGTGACGCCGGTCGCGCCGTATCCGCGCCCCTCCGCGCAGTGAGCCCGCGGCCTGGGTCGCGGTGATTCGCGGCTATTCGTCGCCGACGCCCCACCGCAACAGCTTGCGGTAGAGCGTCTTGCGATCGAGGCCGAGGATCTTGGCGGCGTCGGTTCGGTTACCGTGGCACGCCTCGAGGACACGCAGCACGTGGCGGCGCTCGACCTCTTCGAGCGTGAGCAACTCGGGCAGCTCGCTGCCCGACATGGTGGTCGCGCGGCGAGAATGACGGATCTTATCGGGTAGGTCTTCCACTTGGATCTCCTCGAAGTGAGCCAGTGCCACGGCGCGCTCGAGGCAATTGCCTAGCTCGCGAACATTGCCGGGCCAGTCGTACGCCATCATCCTCTCGGCCACGGCAGCCGAGAGGCCCATGACTTTCTTGTCGAACACTGCCGCGTAGTGACGAAGTAAGTGCTGCGCCAGGAGCAAGACGTCGCCGCCGCGGGCGCGCAGCGGCGGCAACGGAATGTGAATGACATTGATGCGGTAGTAGAGGTCCTCGCGAAACCGCTTGTCCTCGACCATGTCCTCGAGCTCGCGGTTGGTCGCGGTGAGCAGGCGCACGTCGACGGTGACCTCGGTCTCGGCGCCGACCGGGCGGACCTTGCGCTCCTGCAGCGCGCGCAGGAGCTTGGGCTGCAGGGTCAGCGCCATCTCGCCGATCTCGTCGAGGAACAGCGTGCCGCCGTTGGCCTGCTGGAACAGGCCCTGGCGGCTGTGCTTGGCGTCGGTGAACGCGCCCTTGGCGTGGCCGAACAGCTCGCTCTCGAGCAGCGCCTCGGGCACCGCCGCGCAGTTGAGCACCACGAACGGCGCCTGGCTGCGGCGCGAGCGATTGTGGATCTCGCGCGCGACGACCTCCTTGCCGGTGCCGCTCTCGCCGGTGATCAGCACGGTGGCGTCGGTGCCGCTCACCTGATCGATCAGCTGGTAGATCTGCTGCATCGGCGTGCTGGCGCCGATCAGCTCGCCGTGGCGCCGCGTGTTGGCGACCACCTCGCGCAGCCGCTTGACCTCGCCGCGCAGCGCGCGATGCTCGGCGGCGCGGCGCACTGCGATCGCGAGCGCCTCGATCTCGACCGGCTTGGTCACGAAGTCGTAGGCCCCGGCGCGGATCGCGCCGACCGCGGTCTCGAAGCTGCCGAACGCGGTGAGCACGAGCACCGGGATGTCGGGTCGGTCGGTGACCACGCGGTGGCATAGCTCGAGCCCGGTCATCCCCTTCATGTTGAGATCGGTGACGATCACGTCGACGTCGTGATTGGAGATCGCGGCGAGCGCGTCGGCGCCGCCCGAGAACGGGACGATCTGGAAGCCGCGCTTCTTGAGGCCGAGCGCGATCAGGTCGACCATCTCGCGCTCGTCGTCGACGACAAACACCGTGGTCGTCACTCGGCACCTCGCTCGGTCGCCGTGGCCACGGGCAGCGCCGCCGGCATCGCCATCGGGAGGTAGACCGTGAACGTCGAGCCTTTGTTAAGCTCCGACGCGACGTCGATCCAGCCGCCGTGCTCGCGCACGATGCCCCAGCTCACCGACAGGCCGAGGCCGGTGCCTTCACCGACCTGCTTGGTGGTGAAGAACGGTTCGAAGATCCGCTCGCGGGTCGGCTTGTCCATCCCCGGGCCGGTATCACGAACCGAGATCGTCATCCAGGTCTGAGCGCTGCCGCCCACGTAGGGCGGCGGGGCCTGGTCGACCGTCCTCGTCGACAGCGACACGGTGCCGCGGTCGCCGATCGCCTGGATCGCGTTGACCACGAGGTTGGTCAGCACCTGGGTCAGCTGGCCGTCGTCGGCCTCGATCCGCAGCGCGTCGTCGGGCGCGGGCGGCACGAGCTCGACGTTGGCCTTGCGCGCGATCGTCGCCACCAGCTGGCAGACCCGCGACGCCAGCGTGGTGACGTTGACCGGGGCGGGGCGCGGGGCGCGCGGGCGCGCGAAGTCGAGCAGCTCCCGGATCAGCGCGGTCATCCGATCGGCCTGCTCGGCGACGATCCGCGCCGAGTCGATCGCGTCGCTGCCCTCGACCTCCTTCTCGGCGATCAGCCGGGCGCGCCCGGATACGACGTTGAGCGGCGTGCCGAGCTCGTGGGCGAGCCCCGAGGCCAGCTTGCCGACGGTGGTGAGCCGGTCGGCGTGGCGCAGCTGCTCGGTGGCGCGCGCGCGCTGGCTCTGCTCGTCGGCGAGCCGCTCGCACATGACGTTGATCTCGTTGGCGAGCTCGCCGAGCTCGTCGCGCTGGCGCAGGTGGAGCGGCTCGCTGAGGTCGCCGGTGCCGACCCGGCGCGCCTTGCTCGCCAGCTTGGAGATCGGACGGCCGATGAACACGACGCCGAGCGCGAGCGCCAGGATCCCCGCGATCGCCACCGCGGCGATCGAGCCGATGACCTGGTTGCGCAGCGAGTCGCGGACGTAGGCGTCGAACGGCTCCAGCGACTGCTGGATCTCGAGCCCGCCGTCGCG
>DATIPJ010000277.1:0-4121 GCA_035472155.1 Kofleriaceae bacterium | reverse complement strand
GACAAGCTCGAGGGCACGCTCGAGTACATCGCGCCCAAGGGCAAGGAGATCGACGGCGCGATCCAGTTCGAGATCAAAGCCAAGCTCGTCGTGAAGCCCGGGATGACGATCCGCGCCGGCTACAGCGCGAACGCCGACATCGTGCTCGACGAGAAGAAGCAGGTGCTCGCGATCCGCGAGGCGCTGGTCCAGTACGACAACAGCAAGCCGTTCGTCGAGGTCGAGACCCTGCCGCAGACGTTCACCAAGAAGGACGTCAAGCTCGGGCTGTCCGACGGCATCAAGGTCGAGGTGCTCGAGGGCGTGACCAAGACCGACAAGATCAAGATCCCCGACAACGCAGGCCCGGCAAACCCGGCGATGGGCTCGGGCAGCGGCGCCAAGCCGCCCCCGAAGAAGTAGACCTGGCCGAGCGGAGCCCGGCGCGCGACACGCCGGTACCTCCGGCGCGTCACCGATAGACGGGGATCACTGCCGAGATAGGCACACACGCGCCACACCGACGGTGATCTGGCTGGCATCGAGCGTGCTAGGTTGGCAGTGGATGCCAGCTGGCAGAACGACGCTCGGAGCGATCGACGCAGGATCCAATGCGATCCGCATGGTCGTCGCGGAGCTGGGCTCGAGCGAGCTACTCCGGATCGAGGCAGAGCGCGTCCCTGTGCGCCTGGGCCACGGGGCATTTACCCGGGGTGAGCTCGACGACGAGGTCATCAACCAGGCGGTCGCGGCCTTCGTCCACTTCCGCGAGCGCTTCGACCACCATGGGGTGTCGATCTATCGCGCGGTCGGGACCAGCGCGATCCGCAACTCCAGCAACCGCGACGTGCTGCTCCACCGGCTCTATCACGAGGCCGGCATCGAGCTCGAGGTGATCGAGGGCGAGGAGGAGGCGCGCCTGGTCCGCAAGTCGGTGGTCCACGCACTCGGGCCGACGACCACGCCGCCGCGCGCCATCCTCGATCTCGGCGGCGGCAGCCTCGAGGTCAACCTGCGGCACGGCACGAGCTGGCGCGGCTACTCGCTGCCGGTCGGCACGGTGCGGCTGCTCGAGACCTTCGGGCTCGACGGCGCGATCGCCGAGGCGGAAGCCGGCATGGTGCGGCGCTACACCGCGACCTTGATGCACACCGTCGCGCGCGGCGTCGATGGCAACGGGCTCGCGGCGGCGACCGGCGGCAATGCCGAGGCGCTGGCGAAGATCGTTGGCGACGGCAACCCGGTCACGCCGAGCTTCGAGCTGGCCACGCTCGAGAAGGCGCTTCCATCGCTGGTCGGCGCGTCGGTCGAGGAGCGGATGGAGCGGTTCGGCGTCAAGCGCGACCGCGCCGAGGTGCTCGGCATCGCCGCGCTGGTGTTCGCCACCGTCGCGCGCCAGCTCGGGATCTCGAAGCTGGTGTCGCCCGGGGTCGGCGTTCGCGAGGCGGTGCTGCTCGAGCTCGCCGAGACCGCGCGCGAGGAGCAGGCCGCCGCCGAGGGCGCGCACGACAAGGCGCTGTTGACCGCGGCGCGCACGTTCGCGAACCGGGTCGATCACGACACCACGCACGGCGAGCACGTGCGCCAGCTATCGCGCTCGCTGTTCCATCAGCTGCGCGATGTGCACGGCGTGCCCGATCACCGCGGCGTCCTGCTCGAGGTCGCGGCGCTGCTCCACGACGTCGGCGAGGTGGTCAACGTGCGCGGCCACCACAAGCACAGCGAGTACATGATCCGGTGGGCGCGGATGCCAGGGCTCGACGAGACGTCGCGCGAGATGATCGCGCTGCTCGCGCGCACGAACCGCAAGGATGCGGCGCGCGCCAGGCAGATCATCAACGACGCACCGCTCTCCAAGGATCTGCGCGGGCAGGTCCGCAAGCTGAGCGGCATCCTGCGGATCGCCGATGCGCTCGACACCGAACATCGATCGCGCGTCGAGCAGGTGGTCTGCACGCGGATGGGCGATGCGCTCGTGCTCGACCTGGTGGTGCGCGATGGGCCGTCGCGCGACGACGCGAAGCTCTTGCGCAAGTCCGACCTGCTCGCCGAGGAGCTCGGGCTGACGATCCGGACCACCGTCGCGCGGCCGGTGGCGCCGCAGGTCGAGCCTGTCGCAGCGGGCGGCGCGGTGATCGCGTTGCGCGCCGCCGATCCCGGGCGCTGAGGCTGACGCACGCTCGCGGATGCCTCGCGAGCGATCGGTGGGTTGTGCGCGTCGCGCTCACCGCGAGATGCGTCTGATGAAGCCGCGTGAAGCCGCAGCATCTGTCAGCGCGCGTGGCCATGGCGCGTTTTGTGTCGCGGCGGCGCACGTACGCCTGTCAGTTTTGCTAACCATGCGGCTCAAATGGAGAGGGAAGCCATGACGCGCACACATTCACGTCTGATCACGACCATTGCTGTCGTCGCGCTCGCAGCGTTCGCAGCGCTCGGGGGATGTTCCAAGGGAGGCCTTCCTGGCGCCGGTGGGCTTCCCGGCGGCGGCAACGTTCCCGGTGGCGGCGTCCCCGGCGGGCTCGGCGGCGCGTCGGGCGAGGTCGATCCGAACACGTGCGGCAACTACGCCGCGATGGATGGCGGCAACAAGCTGCGCGCGTTCCTCCAGGCGACCAAGGACCTCGAGAAGACCACCGAGGAGACCGTCCAGGTCGTCAAGCAGAGCTGCGAGATGATCGGGCGCGAGATGGGGATGACCGACGCGGACTTTCGCGGCGAGACCAAGGACATCTGCGCCCACGTCTACGGCGCGCTGCGCGACAACATGAAGGTCTCGTTCAAGAGCCAGGCGGCGCTCAAGATCAAGTACAAGCCCGCCGTCTGCCGCGTCGATGTCGATGCGCAGGCCAAGGCCGCGGCCGAGTGCGAGGGCAAGGCCTCGGCCGATGTCGGCGCGACGTGCAAGGGCGCCTGTCACGGCCGCTGCGACGGCCAGTGCGCCGGCAAGGCGGGTACCGGCGGCTCGGCCGGCGAGTGCAACGGCGAGTGCAAGGGCACCTGTCATGGCGAGTGCGAGGGCCACGCGGACGTGAAGGCGTCCGCGCAGTGCCGCGCGAGCGCGTCGGTGAAGGCCTCGGTCGAGGTCAAGTGCACCGAGGCGGAGCTCACCGTCGAGGCCGACGCCAAGATGGTGGTCGACAAGTCGAAGGCCGAGATGGTGATCCGCGCGCTCAAGAACGGGCTGCCCAAGGCGCTCTCGATCAAGGCGCACCTCGAGCCGCTCAAGGGTGCGGTCGAGGTGTGGGCAATGGCGGCGAAGGAGCTCAAGGACATGGGCCCCAAGTTCGTCAACTCGTTCAAGGATCAGGCGCTGTGCATCTCGGGCCAGCTCGCGGCGGCGGCCAACCTGATCGGCAAGATCAACACCAACGTCTCGGTGTCGGTCGACGTCTCGGTCTCCGCCAGCGCGACGGCCAGCGGCTCCGCGGGCTGATCCGCTTGCGGTTGCGCTCGGCCGCGGCGACGTGCCGCGGGTGCAACCAACGAGAAGGCTTGCGGTGGCGAGCGGACCGCAGACACGTCCGCGCAGCCCTGGCGTCCCGGGGGGCTTTGGTGTAGCTAGCCTCCCATGAAGATGCTCACCGAGTTCTCGACGCTTACCCTGCGCAAGGCGGCGGCTGCACGCGCTGCGGCAGGTGGCGCGAACATGGGTGCACCCGCCGCCGAGCTCGACGATGCGATGGACGCCTCCGACGAAGCCGCGGAGGCCGCCGGTGATGCATCGCCCGAGGGGACCGAGGGTGGCGAGGCCGCTGCGGGCGGCGAGGCCGCTGCGGGCGGCGAGACCGAGGCTGCGGCGGCACCGGCCGAGGCCGCGGCACCGGCTGAGGCCGCGGCGAGCGAGGGTGGCGAGAGCGCCAGCGAGGGCGCCGGCGAGACCAAGGCCGATCCGATCGCCGACGCGGTCGCGAGCGCCCTGGGCGTCCAGCCCGACCGCGCCTCGCGCATGATCGAAGCGCTCGATATCATTGGAAATCGGCTCGATGAAGTGCGGCTCGTGCGCGTGTTCCAGGGCGAGCAAGGCCCGCACGGCTCGATCGCGCGCGGCGAGTTTCACTATGCGATCGACCGCGTGGTGTCGGGCAAGCGCCGCGGCCGTGACGCCGGCGTTCTACACGCAGGTCGCCGAGGTCATTCAGGGG
>DATIPJ010000276.1:0-7492 GCA_035472155.1 Kofleriaceae bacterium | reverse complement strand
TCTCTCGTTGGCGCGTCATGCGCGTGTGCTCACGATTACCGTCTTCGACGATCAAGAGTGAGGCAAAAAGGACCGTTTCAATCTACGCGCGTAGTTGGCATTCACGAGATCTTCATTCATGCGATCCGATCGCGCCACGATCGCGCTCGGTCGCCATTCGCGCGCGATCGATTCGCGATCGATCGCACCGACCGGTCGGCCGAGCGGTGCGCGCCGGCGATGATCGCGCGGCCTGCATCGCTGCGCATCAGCGCCGACGAGAAAACGGCTTCGCGATGCTGCTGCGATCGGATGAGCATTCTTCGTACGGCGATCGAGTGGCAGATCGCCGCGGAGTTCGGTAGGCCGCGCTACTGCGTGAGCTCGGCGAGTGCGGTCGCGAGCGCGCCGATCGAGTAGGGCTTGGACACAAAGCGGCGCACACCGAGATCGAGGATCTCCTGGACCTGCTCGTTCATCGTGTGGCCTGACATCAGAAGGACAGCCACATTACTGTCGATCGCGCGCAGCGCGAGGTAGGTTGCCTTGCCCGCCATGTCGGGCATCACCATATCGAGGACCACCGCCCGGATCTGATCGTGCTGTGCGCGGTAGATCTCGATCGCATCGCTGCCGCTGAGCGCTTCGATCGTGGTGTAGCCGAGCGCGCCCAGCGAGCCGGTCACGACCTTGCGCACCATGTGATCATCGTCAACCACGAGAATGAGACCTGACCCACGCGGGAGCTCGGCGGGAGCGATGCGCGGCCGGGGCGTGCGCGGCTGATCGGCCGCCGGCAGCAGCACGCGGATCGCCGTGCCGCGGCCATCGAGGCCATTGCCGATCTCGATCGCCCCGCCGTGCGCCAGTGCGATCGCGCGCACGCTGGCCAGTCCGCGCGCCCCGCGCGAGCCGGGAGCGTCCTCGCTCGCGGGCGCATCGGGCTCGAACAACCGCGCGCGCCGCTCGGGGGTCAGGCCCGCGCCGTCGTCGATCACCTCGAGCGCGATCGCACGCGCGGTGTCGATCGCCGCGTCGCTCGTCCGGATGACGATGCGGCCGGCGCCGCCGACCGCGTCGCAGGCATGGAGCGCCAGGTCCATGATCAACTGCTCGAGCTGGGGCTGATCGCCCACCACGGCGCCGCGATCGGCGGCATCGAGCTCGAAGGTCAGCTCGACGCCGGCCATCGCGCGGCCGAGCAGCTCGGCCATCGAGGTCGCGATGTCATTGATGCTGACCATCACGGAGCGCTGCTTGCCGCGCCGCACGAAGCCGAGCAGCGACCGCGTGAGGGCGGCGGACCGCTCGGTGATGTCGTCGATCATCTCGAGCGCCGCGCGCCGCTTGGGGTCCGGCTCGCTGGCGGCGAGCTCGGCCGCGAGCAGCTTGACGCCGAACATGAGGTTATTGAACTCATGGGCGGTGCCGGCGGCGAGCGAGCCGATCGCCTCGAAGCGCTGGGCCCGCCGCAGCTGCTGCTCGCACTCGGCGCGCGCGCGCTCGGCGGCGACCTCGCGGCTGACGTCGAACAGCGCGACGACGACGTGGCTCGTCGGCTCGCCGACCGGACGCGCGACCGCGCGGACCTCGACGGTGGTGCCATCGTGCCGCCGGATCATCATGTCGTCGGCGATCACCGTGCAGCGCTCGGCGACCGCGCGTGCGAACGGCATGCGGCCCTCGGGATACAGCGTGCCCCTGCGGGTGACCACGCCGTAATGCGCGGCGAACTTCGCGGCGGTGACGTCCTCGCGCGCAGGCTGCCCGGTCAGCGCCGCGAACGCGCGGTTGGCGTAGAACACTTCGCCGCCCGGCACGCGCGCGACCCATAGCCCGACGGGTAGGTCCTCGCCGAGCGCCAGGATGAGGTCTTGATCAGAAGGTACTGCCACGGGGAGCGCGATACCCCGAACGTATCACTTCACTTGCCGACACGCGCGAGCAGCTTGGCCATGTCGTCCGCGTGCTCCTCCTCCTTGGCGAGGAGCTCCTCCATCATGCGCCGCGTGGTCGGATCATCGTTGCCCAGCCAGCGCACGATCTCGGAATAGGTCGCGATCGCGATGCGTTCGGCGATCAGGTCTTCCTTGATCATGTCCTCGAGCCGCGTCCCCTCGCCGTACTGCGCGTGGCTGCGGGTCGCGAGCCCGTCGGGGTTGAGGTTGGGCGTGCCGCCCAGCTCGGTGATGCGCTTGGCAACGCGGTCGGCGTGGACCTGCTCCTCCTTGGCGTGCTCGAGGAACTCGTCCTCCACTCCGGAGGCGTGGATGCCCTTGGCCATGAAGTAGTGATTGCGGTACCGCAGCGTGCACACCGTCTCGGTGGCGAGCACCTCATTCAAGACCTCGACGACCTTGTCGCGATCGGCCTTGTAAAATGCCGTCACGGCGCCGTCGCCCATCTTGTCCTGCGCGCGGCGGCGGATCTCTTCGATATCTGCCTTGAACGTGTTCATGGCTCAGAGGTCATCGCAAGTCCCTTGCCAGCGGTAACCGCTGGAATCGGCCCGCGCTCGGTGCGCGTCGGCGCCACACGTGCCCTCGGGCGCGAGCCCTATGTCACCATGAGGTGCTGTGTTGCGCTGGCCCGGAAACGTGTTGCACGTCGCGTGGCTCGTGCTCGTCGTGCTCTCGGCTGGCCTGGTCTACGGCGCGGGGCGCCTCGGGATCCTGCTCTTCGTGTGGGGCGCCGGGCGCCGGACCGCCGCCCTCGCGACCCTGCGCGGCTGGACGCTGCGCCAGGCGATGACTGCCCTCGGGGCCACGTTCATCAAGCTCGGCCAGGTGATGAGCACGCGGCCCGATCTGTTCGACTCGCGGATCATCGCGCAGCTGCGCCTGCTCCAGGACCGGCTGCCGCCGTTCTCATTCCGCCGGGTCCAGGCGACGCTCGAGGCCGAGCTCGGCCGCGCGGTCGACGACGTCTTCGCGGAGCTCGACCGCCGCCCGGTCGCCGCGGCCAGCGTCGCCCAGGTCCACCGCGCGCGGTTGCGCGACGGCCGCGAGGTCGCGGTCAAGGTGCTGCGGCCAGGCGTGCGGCGCCAGGTCGAGCGCGACAAGGCGATCCTCCTCGCGGGGGCGCGGCTGCTCACGATCCGCGAGAAGTGGCGGCTCAACGATCCGGTGAGCCACACGCGCCACTTCGTCGAGGCGATCTGCGATCAGACCGACCTGCGGATCGAGGCCGCGAACTATCAGCGGTTCCGCGAGAACTTCGCGGGGCGACCCAACGTCTCGTTCCCCGAGGTGACCGCCGAGCTATCGACGGAGCGCGTGCTGACGATGGAGTTCGTGCGCGGCGCCAAGATCGACGCGCTGCCGGCGGCGTTCGACGGCGCGCACCGCATGAAGCTCGCGTCGACGGTGCGCATGGCGATGTTCAAGATGTGCTTCGAGGACGGCTTCGTCCACGCCGACCTCCACCCCGGAAACATGGTGGTGCAGGACGACGGCACGCTGATCCTCTTCGACGCCGGGCTCGCCAAGCTCCTGCACGAGGACGTGCTGATCCAGTTCATCGACATGTCGAAGTGCCTCACGATGGGCACCCCCGACGACCTGCTCGCGCACCTGCAGCGGTTCCATACCTACCTGGGGCCGATCGACTGGGCGTCGATGCGCGTCGAGGTCGCGGAGATGGCGGCCAAGTTCCGCGCCAAGGACGTGGGCAAGCTCGAGTATGGCGAGCTGATCGGCGACATGTTCGCGATCGGGCGCCGCTACCATGTGCACCCGGTGCCCGACATGATGCTGGTGTTCGTCGCGCTGATCACCGCGCAGGGCATCGGCAAGATGCTCGAGCCCGAGCACAACCTGTTCGCGAGCATCGCGCAGCATCTGATCCCGATCCTGATGAAGCGCAACGAGCACGTGCCCGACACCGACGAGGCCCGGGCGGCGCACGCGCGCCAGGCGCAGCGGTCGAGCGGTGGCTAGCCGAACAGCGCGTTGAGGTCGCGGTGGGCGTACGCGCGCTCGGTGCCGGCCTCGCGCGCGCCGTCGCGGAGGAACGCGGTGGCGAGCGCCGCGGCGCGCGATGCGACGGCCTGCGCGATCGACGCGCCGGCGCTGAGGCGGCGCACGCCCAGCGCGGCGAGCTCGGGCGCCGGAGCGAGGCCCGGCCAGCTCATCACATTGAGCGGCAGCACGACCTCGCGCGCGATCGCCGTGATCGCGGCGGGCTCGGCGGCCCGGGGCACGAAGATGCCGCTCGCGCCGGCGGCGCGGTAGCGAGCCGCGCGGGCGCAGGTCTCGGCGACGCGGTCGGCCGCGGGGACGAGCTCGCGCAGGAACACATCGGTGCGCGCGTTGATGTAGAGCGACACGCCCAGGCCGTCGGCGACCTTGCGCGCGGCGGCGATCTTGGCGCACAAAAGGTCCGGCGAGCCGCCGCCGTCCTCGAGGTTGACACCGACCGCGCCGGCCTCGATCAACGCGCCGATGAGGCGCCCGACGGTGGCCGCGTCGTCGGAGTACCCGCCCTCGATGTCGACGGTGAGCGGCACGCGAATGACGCGCGCGATCGCCTCGGTGGTCGCGAGGACCAGCGAGGTCGGCAGCGCGTCGCCATCGGGATAGCCGTGCGCCCACGCGACGCCGGCGCTGGTGGTCGCGATCGCGCGCGCCCCGAGGCTCTCGATCAGGCGGGCGCTGCCCGCGTCCCAGGCATTGGCCAGCAACAGGACATCGGGCCCGGCGTGAAGCTGATGAAAGGCAGTGGCGAGATCGGGTTGCTTGGTCATCGAGGTGCTCCGGTTCTGGGTTCGGAATCGGCTGCCCACAGGTGCTGGGCGGCATAGGCGCGCCACGGTCGCCAGCGCTCGGCGCGGGCCAGAAGCTCGGCCGCGCTCGGCCGCTCGCCGCGCTTGCCCGCTGCGCCGCGCAAGAGGCCGATGTCGCTCGACGGGAACGCATCGGGCTCGCGCGCCGCGCGCAGCGCGATGTAGTGCGCGGTCCAGTCGCCGACGCCGCGGATCGCGCACAGCCGCGCGACGGTGTCCTCGATCGTGGCGAGCGGCTCGAACAGCCGCGGGTCGGCGAGCGCCGCGTGGGCGAGCGCGGTCAGCGTCTGGCGCCGCGCCTTCGGCATGCCGAGCACGGACAGATCGGCCGCCGCGACCTGGGCCGCGCTCGGGAACACGCGCGAGACGTCGGCCGCGGCGCGCTGCGCCGGGAGCGCGCTGCCGCAGGCGGCCACGAGCTGCATCGCGAGGCGGCGGCCGGCCTGGACGGTGACCTGCTGGCCGAGCACCGCGCGCACGGCGAGCTCGAAGCCGTCCCAGCCGCCGGGGACGCGCAGCCCCGGTCGCCGCGCGACGAGCGGCGCGAGCAGGCGATCCTTGGCCAGGTGGGCGCCGATGCTCGCGACGTCGGCGCCGAGGTCGAACACGCGGCGCACGCGCGCGATGATCGCCGGCAGCGCGCGCACGCTCGGGAAGCGGATCGTCACCGCGAGGCTGTCGCGCCCGGCGATGTGCTCGATCTCGACGGTGCCGACCTCGCCGTCGTGCGCCACGCTGCGCACGTAGCGCTCGCCGTCGAGCCGCTCGACGCCGTCGATCGCGCGGGCGCGCAGGAACGCCAGCATGGCGTCCCAGTCGTAGGGTGGGCGATAGCGCAGCCGCACGGTCACGCCGGTCGCGGCGACCGAGCCCTCCGGCAGCGCGACGATCGCGCGGCGGCGCAACGCGCTCGGCGGCCGGCGGAACAGCTGCTGGAACGTCTCGTTGAACCGGCGCACGCTGCCAAACCCGGCGGCGGTCGCGATCTCGGCCATCGGCAGGCGGCTGTCGTGGATGAGCTGCTTGGCGAACAGCACGCGGCGGGTCTGCGCGACGGCGATCGGCGACACCCCGAGGTGCTGGTCGAACAGCCGGCGCAGCTGGCGCGCGCCGATGCCCAGCCGCTCGGCCAGTGCCTCGACGCTGGCGTCGCCGTCGAGCGCGCCGTCGGCGATCAGCGCCAGCCCGCGGCTGACCGTGTTCGAGGTGCCGCGCCAGGTCGCCAGCTCGGGCGCGGTCTCGGGGCGACAGCGCAGGCACGGGCGAAACCCGGCCTCCTGGGCGGCGGCCGCCGATGTGAAGAACTTGCAGTTCTCGAAGCGGGCCGCGCGCGCCGGGCACACGGGCCGGCAGTAGATGCCGGTCGACGTGACGCCGACGAACAGCCGGCCATCGAACCGGGCATCGCGCGTGGTCAGCGCGCGATAGCAGACCTCGGGGTCGAGCCGCCCTGCTTGCTCGAGTCGCTCGGGTCCTGGTCGATCGAAGCGCTGCACGGCTCCACCATGCCACCCAACGCGAGCGCGCGATCGCGGTTTCCGGACGGCGTCCCCTGCGCCGCCCGCTGTACCGAGGATCTGTGCCGCTGCCCGTGCGTTACATTGTTCAAGCGGCACATTGTTCACGCGGCACTTGTTCACGCGCGCGACCCGCGCGACCACGGGCCAACAGGCTACCGTGCGAGCGATGCGTCGCTCCCCTGCCCCGCTCGCCTTCGATTCGCGCGCCGCCCTCGCCCCGCGCGCCGCACTCGCGATCGCGCTCGCTGCATGCGGCGCCGCACCCGCGGCCGAGGCGCCTGCGGCCCGGCCCTCCGCGCCCGTGGCCGCCCGGTCGGCGCAGCCCGCCGCGTTCGAGCTCGTCGAGACCGTGCCCGTCGAGACCACGCTCGATCACCCCGAGCTGCGCGATGCGGCCGACGTCTGGCTCGACATGATCGCCGGGGCGCGCACCCAGATCGACCTCGCGCAGTTCTACGCCTCCGACAACCCTGGGAGCCGCCTCGAGGCGGTCGTCGTCGCGCTCGAGGCCGCGATCGCGCGCGGCGTGCGCGTGCGGTTCCTCGCCGAGCTGGGCTTCGTCAAGACCTACCCCGAGACCCTCGAGCGCCTCGCGCGCGCCGGCGCCAGCGTTCGCCACCTCGACCTGCGCAAGGTCCCCGGCGGCGGCGGGATCCTGCACGCCAAGTACTTCCTCGTCGACGATCGCGAGGCGTTCCTCGGCAGCCAGAACTTCGACTGGCGCGCCCTCGAGCACAACTACGAGCTCGGCGCGCGCGTGCGCGACCCGGGCGTCGTCGGCGGCCTCGCGGCGATCTTCGCCGCCGACTGGGCGCGCGCCGGCGGTGAGCCCGCCGAGGGCTCCAGCCGGACGGCTGGACCCCTCGGATCGGTGACACGGGGCGAAGCCCACGCCCCCGCGCCGTCGGGGTCCCTGACGCTGGTCGCCAGCCCGCCCGAGCTCTTGCCCGCCGGCGTCGCCTGGGACCTGCCGCGCATCGTGCAGCTCCTCGACGGCGCGACCGCGTCGATCACCGTCGAGCTGCTCACCTACCGCGCGGGCGGCGGTGGCGCCGCGTGGGACGAGCTCGAGGCGCCGCTGGTCCGCGCCGCCGGCCGCGGCGTGAAGGTCCAGCTCCTGCTCGCCGATTGGTCCAAGCGCCCCCACACCATCACCGGCCTGCAGAAGCTCGCGCGCATTCCCAACATCGCCGTGCGACTGACCACGATC